>DAOMCN010000303.1:0-2802 GCA_035427885.1 Acidocella sp.
GCCATCACCGTTTCGCCGCCGATGGTCATGCCCAGCGCCAGCATCAGCGGCGCGGCTTCGGGTACGCCCAGGTCCGCGCGGGGAACAGCATCCTCGGCGGAGAAATCGGTTACGAAATTGGGCAGGTAGCGCACGCGATCGGGGGGAAAGCCGCCGGCGACGATGTGGTCCACGATGCCATGCGTGTTGCCGACCAAGTAACGGCAGGCGCCGTAATATTTCAGGTCGTAATAGCCGCCGAGTCGGCCGATGTTGGTCCAGTCGCCCGTCGGCAGGCTGTTGGCGGCGCGGCTCATCCAGGCAATCGCGACATCGGCGTTAAAGGCGCGCAGGGCGGTGCGGATGGCGGGCTTGGTGGAGAAATCAAGCGCGCTGCCGAAGCGTAGTTGCACCGGCTTCAGCCCGGCCTCAAGGAACTTCCCCGAGCGCACGGGCTCGCGCCGGATGATCGGGAGAATGTCCTGGCCGTCGCGGGCGAGGGCGAGGGTCAGACGCTCAAAAAACAGCTCGGCACCACCGTTGACGGCGCCGGCCATGACCTGGGCTATACGCATAACAACCCTTTCGCAGCCTCGATGACCCGCTCCACGCTTAACCCCTCCATCGAGGCAGCGCCAGCCGGGCCGGGGGCGAGGACGACGGCGGTGCGCAACCCGGCGGGGGCGTATTCATCTGCCTGAGAGCAGCCAAATAGGCCGAGAGTCGGCGTTCCAGCGGCGGCGGCGATGTGCATTAGCCCGGAATCATTGCCGATGAAAACTTTGCAATGTCGCATGCAGGCGGCGACTTCGGGCAGGCTCAGCTCACCCACCAGGTTCAACGCGCCAGGCAGCGCCGCCAGCAGCGGCGCGGACAGCGCCGCCTCCTCCGGACCAGGGCCGGCGAACACCGCCGCGCGAGCACCTGGAAACAGCGGGGCGAGCGCGTGGAAGACCGCCGCGAAACGCTCCTGCGGCCAGATTTTCTCGCCCCGGCTGGCGGTGGGGGCGAGCGCGATGATCGGCCCCTCGCCCAGCAGGTCCGCGGCACGGGCTTCGTCCTCCGCGGCAGTCCAGACTACCGGCAACGGGGCGGGCGAGAAGCCCATGCTCTGCGCCAATTGCAGGTATCGGCGGCCCGGACGACGCCCGCCTTTGAGGATTTTGCGTCGCCCCGCCGCCAGAAACAGCGCGGTGGCCGAGCCGCGCGCGTCCACCACGATGTTCCAGAAATGCGGCACCAGTTTCAGCCACAGGCGCAGCCAGTGCAGGCTGTAGCGCTCCTTCTCGAAGACGATGAGCTGCTCCAGCCCTGGCAGGCGGGCGAATACCCCACTGGTCAGCGCGCTGCATGCCACAGTGATTCGCGCGCCTGGATTCTCAACACGGATTTTCTCCACGATACCGCTGGAAATAATGGCATCGCCGATGCGCGACGAGGAGATGAAGAGGATTCGCATGCCCGGCGCGTCTAGCGCGTTTTGTTCGGGTCGGGAAACGCACCGATGGAGATTTTTTAACCTCCGCCTTGCCGGAGGACGGGCAAGCGGCCATTTGGGTTCCTATGACTCAGCTTGCCCTTTTGCCCGATCGCGGCGTGATTGCTCTCTCAGGCACGGATCGCGTGGCTTTTCTTAACGGACTGGTCAGTAACGACGTCACCCGTGCAGCGCCCGGCACCGCCGTCTGGGCCGCGCTGCTCACGCCGCAGGGGCGCTATCTTTGTGATTTTTTTATTTTTGCCGAAGCCGGACGGCTGCTCCTGGACGCACCGCACGTGCTGGTGGAGGGGGTATTGACGAAGCTGCGGCGCATGAAACTGCGCGCCGATGTGGCGATTGAGGATGTCTCGGCGGAGGTTGCAGTTTATGCGGGCTGGGGCGGAGCGACTCCGACGCTGGCGCTGTGCGCGCCAGACCACGGCTGACGCAGGCAGGGTTTCGGGTTTTGAGCGCGGCCGCACTGCCGACCAATACAGCCGCACTCGACTACGCGGCGCACCGGATTGCGCTGGGCCTGCCCGATGGGCCCCCGGATCTCGAGGTGGAGAAGACTCTGCTGCTGGAGGCGGGGTTCGACGAGATGGGCGGCGTTTCCTGGGACAAGGGCTGTTATATGGGACAGGAACTGACTGCCCGGACGAAGTATCGCGGTCTGGTCAAGAAACGCCTCCTGCCTGTGCTCTTTGAGGGCGCCGCGCCGCCCGCGGGTACGCCGGTGATGGCGGCGGAGGCGGAGGTTGGGGTCGTCCATTCCGGCGCCGGGCGGTTGGCGTTGGTGACCTTGCGGCTGGAGGCGCTGGATAAGCCGCTCCGCGCCGCCGATCTCGTCCTTACGCCGCAGGTTCCAGACTGGCTCAAACTGGCTTGAGCCACGTGCCGCGCTTGCCGTAAGCAGGGCGACGCACCATCATGACAGCTGCGCATTGCGGCATTTTTGCAGGGGTTTGAGACGTGGATTTCGATTTATTTATTATTGGCGGCGGGTCGGCCGGAGTGCGCTGTGCGCGGATTGCGGCGGGGCACGGGGCGCGTGTCGGCGTTGCGGAGGAGCGTTTCTGGGGTGGAACCTGTGTCAATATCGGCTGCGTACCGAAGAAATTCATGGTCATGGCGGCGGAATACGGCGCTGGCGCGCATGATGCGCGGGGGTTTGGCTGGAAGATCGGCGCACCGCATCATGACTGGACCGCGCTGATCGCCGCCAAGGACAAGGAAATCTCCCGGCTAAACGGGATCTATAAGCGCCTGCTCGACCAGGCGGGGGCGGAGATTTTTGAGGCGCGGGCCAGTTTCATCGATGCGCATACGCTCGATGTTGGCGG
>DAOMCN010000304.1:0-2792 GCA_035427885.1 Acidocella sp.
ACTCAACTGGACCAATCACATGACCAATTATCTTGATGGCTTGAACCAGGCGCAGCGCGATGCGGTGGAGGCGACGGAGGGGCCGGTTCTTGTTCTGGCGGGGGCTGGCACGGGCAAGACGCGGGTGCTGACGACGCGGTTTGCGCATATTTTGTTGAGCCGGCGGGCGTTTCCCAACCAGATTTTGACCGTGACCTTCACCAACAAGGCGGCGCGGGAGATGCGCGAGCGGGTTGGCAGGATTCTGGGCCAGCCGGCGGAGGGGCTGTGGCTTGGGACGTTCCATGCGCTGGGGGCGCGGATGCTGCGGCGGTTCGCGGACCGGGTGGGGTTGCAGAGCAATTTCTCGATTCTGGATTCGGATGATCAGCTGCGGCTGCTGAAGCAGGTGATGGAGGCCGCCAGGGTGGATGCCAAGCGTTGGCCGCCGAACGCGCTGATGGCGCAGATCCAGCGCTGGAAGGATAAGGGGTTCATGCCGGGGGCGATTCCGGCGGCGGAGGATAGCGAGTTCGCGAACGGCCGGGCGCAGGCGCTCTATGCCGATTATCAGGCCCGGCTGCGCGCGCTGAATGCGGCGGATTTCGGGGATTTGTTGCTGCTGACGGTGGATCTGCTGAAGCGCGACGCCGAGGTGCTGGCGACCTACCATAGGATGTTCCGGTATATTCTGGTGGACGAGTACCAGGACACGAATCTGGTGCAGTATTACTGGCTGCGGCTGCTGGCGCAGGGTCATAAGAACATCTGCTGCGTCGGGGATGACGACCAGAGCATCTATTCCTGGCGCGGTGCCGAGATCGAGAACATCCTGAAGTTCGAGCGCGATTTTCCGGGAGCGAAGATCGTGCGGCTGGAGGCGAATTACCGCTCAACCGCGCCGATTTTGGCCGCGGCCTCGCATCTGATCGCGCATAACGAGGGCCGTTTGGGCAAGACGCTGCATCCCGGCCGCAACGACGCGCGGGGCGACAATGTCGAGGTGGTCGCACTTTGGGATTCCGAGGAGGAGGCGCGGATGGTGGGCGGCCGGGTCGAGACCTACCGGCGCTCCGGCGATTCACTGGCGGAGATGGCGATCCTGGTGCGCGCGGGGTTCCAGACGCGGGCCTTCGAGGAGCGGATGATCACGCTTGGGCTGCCCTACCGCATTATCGGGGGCCTGCGGTTTTATGAACGCGCGGAGATCCGCGATGCGATCGCCTATTTGCGCGTGCTGGTGCAGCCGGCAGACGACCTCGCCTTCGAGCGGATCGTCAACGTGCCGAAGCGCGGCGTCGGCGATGTTTCGTTGCGCGCGATGCATGCGCGGGCGCGCGAGGGCCAGATTTCGCTCTACGCCGCGGCGGAGTTGCTGCTGGCGGAGGGCGGGTTCCGCGGCAAGCTGCGCGAGGCGATGCGAGCGCTGCTGGAAGGGTTTGGGCGCTGGCGCGCGCAGCTCGAACGCGAGGGCCATGTGATGACGCTGCAGAGCGTGCTGGACGAGAGCGGCTACACGGAGATGTGGAAGGCCGATAAATCGCCGGACGCGCCGGGACGGCTCGAAAACTTGAAGGAGCTCGTGCGCGCTTTGGCGGATTTCGAGACGCTGCAGGGCTTTCTCGACCATGTCGCGCTGGTGATGGAGAATGACGAGGCAAGCGACGAGGCCAAGCTCTCGATGATGACGCTGCACGGCGCCAAGGGGCTGGAATTCGACACGGTGTTCCTCCCCGGCTGGGAGGAGGGCGTCTTCCCGAACCAGCGCGCGCTGGATGAGGGCGGCAATAAGAGCCTGGAGGAGGAGCGGCGCCTGGCCTATGTCGGCATCACGCGGGCGCGCAAGCGGGCGATTATCAGCCATGCCGCCAACCGGCGGATCTACGCCAACTGGCAATCCAGCATTCCGAGCCGTTTCATCGAGGAATTGCCGGAAGCGCATGTCACCCGCACCGGCTCGGCCGCGGTCAACCAGTCGGCGCGGCTGGCCGCCCCGGTGAGTTTTCCGATGACGGCGCGCCGGCCGCGCGAGGCGGATGCCTGGGAGGCGACGGCGCGCCCGGCCCGGGCTGACAAGATCCCGGTCGGTGCCCGGGTGTTTCATCAGAAATTCGGCTATGGCCGGGTGATCGCGGCGGAGGACGACCGGTTGGATATCGATTTCGAGACGTCGGGGGAAAAGCGCGTGCTGGACCGGTTCGTCGAACGCCATGAAGGCCAGGCATCATGACGCCTGAAACCATGGATTGCGTGACGCTGTCGGTGCCCGCGGACGCGCTGGACGCGTTCGAGGCAGCACTCAGCAGCGTGTGCCGCGCGGTCTCGTTCTACCATGACGAGGATCGGGACTACTGGGATATCCAGGGGGTCAAGGAACGCGGCGCGGACGAAGGCGAGCTGGCCGCGGCAATGGCGGTCGCGGAGATGCTGACCGGCGTGTCGCCGGAGGTCGTGCGCTCGATCGTGCCGGTGGGCGGCTGGCTGGCGCGCACCCAGGCGGCGTTTCCGGAGCAGCAAATCGGACAGCGCTTCGTCGTCCGCGGCACGCATATTGCGGCACTCCCGTTGCCCGGACGGATTACCCTGACGCTGGATGCCGGGCTCGCCTTCGGCACCGGCGAGCATAATTCGACGCGCGGCTGCCTCGTCATGCTGGAGCGAGTCGCGCGCAGCCACGCGCCGCGCCGGATTTTGGATCTCGGCACCGGCTCTGGCATTCTGGCGATCGCCGCGGCGAAGCTGCTGCACCGGCGCGTGCTGGCGAGCGACATCGACGCGCGTGCGGCACGCGTTGCCAATGCCAACGCGGCGCT
>DAOMCN010000305.1:0-899 GCA_035427885.1 Acidocella sp.
CTCGGGGCTGTGGAACGTAGCAACGCTGGTGAACCAGGGGACGATGCAGCCCGGGCTGGTCGGCGCGCCGCTCGATCTGACCGGCAATTTCGTCCAGGCCTCCGGTGCGGTGCTGCGCATCGCGGTCAGCCCCAGCGCCACCGCGATGTTCAACATAACCGGCAGCGCGACCCTGAACGGGACGCTGGACTATGTGCTCGCCCCCGGCAGCTACGCTCCCGCGACGCAGAGTTTCCTCTCCGCCACGGGCGGGGTAAGCGGCGCGTTTACCACGGTGACCCAGACCGCGGCCTTTGTCCCGCTTTCGTTCGGGCTGCTTGGCGGAGTGGCGAATTTTCAGATCCTACAAAATTTTGTCGTAGCGCCGCAGGACGGCGTACTCTTCTCCGCGACCGACCAGGCGATGACGCTGAGCGCGGACCAGGCAAGCGACAGCCTGCTAGGCCATGCCGCGGATCGGGGCGGCGCGTGCCAGGCCGGGGTGTTGCAGGTTGGAAACTCGGGGGCGGCGGGCGTTGCCGGGGCGGTGGCCAGCGCCTTCTGCGGCGCGGGCGGCTGGGCCGAGGCGACGGGCAGCGCGCTCGGCGTCGCGGGCGGGTATAATACGCGCGGTGGCGGCTTCCTCGCCGGGCTGGACCGCGCGGTGGGCGGTGCGGGCACCAGGCTCAGGCTCGGCCTCGCTGTCGGCTATGACGAAGCGGCGCTGGCCGATAAGGCTGGGGGGGGCAAGGCTGAGATCGGCACCACGCGGATCGGGCTCTACGGCGCGCAGCCGCTGGGGGCGTTCACCCTCTCGGGTGATTTGATGGAGGGTTTTATCGCCACCCGGACCACGCGGGCGACCAGCGTCGGCGGGGCGGTCGGGCCGCTCGCTGCGGATGCTGACCGTGGCCGCCGCC
>DAOMCN010000305.1:909-2781 GCA_035427885.1 Acidocella sp.
GTGGCGCAGGTGGCTCTGCCGTTGCGGCTCGGCGGCATGCGGTTTGTCCCCGCGCTGGGCGTGCAGATCACCGACCTTCGCATGGGCGGCTTCTCCGAGGCCGCGCCGCTGAGCAGCTTCGCGGTGCAGGCCAATGCCGCCGGGCAGACCACGGTGCGGCCCTATATGAACCTCAAAATCACCAGGGATTTCCTAACGGTTTCGCACCTCAGTATCGCTCCGGACCTACGCCTCGGCGTGGCGGATCTGACCGGCAACACCAGCACAAGCGTCAGCACCAGCGCCAACGGCGGCAGATTCTCTGCCAGCGCGCCAAAGCTGGATGGCATCGCCGGGCAAATCGGCGTCGGGTTCACCGCCGGGCGCGGCGACTGGTCGGTCACGGCGGGTTACGATGCCGAGGTCGCGGGCAACTGGTCGGCGCAGAGTGCGCAGGCGGCGCTGCGGGTGCGGTTCTAGCCCGCGCTGTGGCGGGCGATGATGTCGCGCGTGTGGCGCGCGATCATCGCCTCCTCGTTGGTGGGGATGACGAAGACCCGCACGCGCGAGCATTCTGAGGAAATGACCTGTTCCCCGGCCCGGTTGGCGGCACGGTCCAGATCGATGCCGATCCACTCCATCCCCTCCAGCACCCGCTCGCGCACCAAAGCGGAATTCTCGCCAATACCGCCACAGAACACCACCGCGTCCAGCCCCTTCAGCGCGGCGGCGAGGCCGCCCAACTCTCGGCGGATACGAAATACGAAATACTCGATCGCCTCGCGCGCGCCGGGCTTGTCCGACGCTTCCAACTCGCGCATGTCGCCGGACACGCCCGAGAGGCCCTTCAGCCCGGAGTCCTTATAGAGCATGTCGGAAATAGCCTGCGCCGTCATGCCTTTTTCCTGCATCAGGTAGAGCACCACGCCGGGGTCGAGCTGGCCGCAGCGCGTGCCCATTGGTAGCCCGTCCAGTGCGGTGAAACCCATCGAGCTGGCAATGGAATGCCCGTCGCGGATGGCGCACATCGACGCGCCATTGCCCAAATGCGCGACAACGACACGCCCCGCCGCATGCAGCGGCGCGATCTCGGCCAGCCGGCCGGTGACGTATTCGTAGGATAGGCCGTGGAAGCCGTAGCGCCGAACGCCCTCGTCGTAGAGCGCGCGGGGCAGGGCGAAGGTGTCGTTGACGAAAGGATGCGCGCGATGAAACGCGGTGTCGAAACAGGCGACCTGCTGGACATGCGGCCAGGCCTCCCGCGCCGCCAGGATCCCGGCGATGTTATGCGGCTCGTGCAGCGGCGCCAGCGGGATCAGGGTTCGTAGGTAGCCCAGCACCTCGTCCGTCACCAGCGTCGGCGTCTCGTAGCGCAGCCCGCCATGCACCACGCGGTGCCCGGCGGCGATAACCTTCGCCTTGGGGAAGGCGGCGCGCCGCCACGCCAGGACGCGGCGCAGCGCATCGGCATGGAAACCATCCCCGGCCTGCTCCCAGGTCTCCTCATGGGTCATCAACCCTGCCGCATCATGCACCTTGATATGCCGCGCCGTGCCGATTTTCTCGGCAAGACCAATGGCCACGGCGCCTGGTTCCGCGCCGCCCAGCGCAAACAAGGCGAACTTGATGGACGATGAACCCGCGTTCAACGTGACGACATGTGGCATGTTGGGATCCCCCATGGAAAAAACCGACCGTATGTCAGCTATAACACCCAGGGCGGCGCTGGCGAACAAGGGCTGCGTGCCCAATTCACCAAATCAGGGGTGATATTTGGATACTACGGCTAAAATCCGGCAGGCATTTTCAGCGTTATTCCCAACATACCCGCGTTGAGGTTGTTCCGATGCCGGGGTTGAAACAATTGGGCGGATCTAGGTCCTTGTAATGCGC
>DAOMCN010000306.1:0-2765 GCA_035427885.1 Acidocella sp.
CGCCATGATGGGGGGGCCACAGCTGGCGAGCCAGGGTGTGCGCGCGGTGCCGTCCCTGATGTATCTGGAGCGCGAGCCGAATTTCAGCATCGGTCCGGATAACGAAGAGAGCGAGAACGTCAGCCTGGGTCAGCTCGTGGCACGGAGCAACACCGCCGCCCGCATCGCCAAAACCGCGCAATCCACCGCCCAAACGGCCGCCAACCTCGTGCCGCAAGGCGGGCTGACCTGGGACGGCCGGGCGGACACGCTGCAACAACAGGCGACGATCCCGCTACTCAGCCCGCTTGAGATGGACAATGCCGACCTGCCATCGGCGGCGGATAAGCTGCGCGCAGCACCCTACGCCGCGCAGCTGCGGCAACTCTTCGGCGAGACGATTTTCAACGACCCGCGCATGGCGGTCGCCGAGGCGATGTTCGCCGTGGCACGCTACCAGATTGAAGCACCGTCCTTGCACCCCTACTCAAGCAAATATGATGCCTGGCTTGAAGGCAAAGCCCGCCTGACACCGCCTGAACTGCGCGGCTACCTGCTCTTCAACGACCCCGCCAAAGCCGATTGCGCCGCCTGCCATCTCGACCAGCCAACGGCGGATCACCAGCCACCGCTTTTCACCGACCACCAGTTCGAAGCCCTAGGCGTCCCGCGCAACCCGGCGCTCCTCGCCAATCGCGACCCGACTTATTTCGATCTCGGCCTCTGCGGCCCTTACCGCACGGACCTCGCGAACGAGTCGCAATATTGCGGCATGTTCCTAACCCCGACCTTGCGCAACGTCGCCACACGGCACGCCTTTTTCCACAATGGCGTTTACCATAATCTGAAGCAAGTCCTAGATTTCTACAATTTCCGCGATACCGCGCCGCAAAAAATCTATCCGATTGGGGCAGATGGGAAGCCGGAAAAATTCAACGACCTGCCGCCCGGCTTGCGCGGGAATATCGACCGGACCGATCCGCCCTTGAACAGGCATCTGGGCAAGGAACCGGCCATGCGCCCGCGCGACGAGCAGGATATCATCGCGTTCCTGAACACCCTGACGGATGGGTATTCCCGCTCCTCAAAACCTAATCAGACCCCTAATTATGGCGTAAACCCAATCAAGGACGCTACCGGAGCCGTTCTGGCGGCGTCCTCGCTCACGCCGCCGCCCCATTCGCCGCCCCAGCCCGCGGTGAGGCGCCAGTTCTGCCACCCTTCGAGCGCCACCCCGGCGCTGGGGGTGAAGGCGCCTTCATGCGCGGCTAGCGCGGTCTCGGGCGCGGATTGACTACCAAGCCACTCCACTACCTTGGCCCGTTTGGCCCCCGGCGTGCCCTGGCCGCCCAGCGCCCCCACCATAAAGTGATAGATTATGCACTATTTGACGAATTGATTTGCTCATGCTAGTTTGCCTCTATCATCAAGTGGTAAAAGCCGTGTTGAGCATCAAACAACTCACCATTCCGCAGTTTGAAGCGATGTTCCCGGATGAAGCGGCTTGCGATGCGTATTTGATCCAGAAGCGCTGGCCCGAGGCGGTTAATTGCCCCCGCTGCGGCTCGCTTCATGTCATTCAACTGAAAACTCAGGCCAACAAATGGGAGTGCATGGATTGCGGCGTGAGCACGTCCTACCGCTTCTCTCACCTTGTCGGCACCATTTTTGAGAATACCAATGTTGATTTGAAGGTCTGGTTTCGCGTTATCCATCTCATGCTGATCAGCAAAAAGGGGATTTCCGCCCTCCAAATCCAGCGCATGATGGGTTTTGGCTCCTACCGGACGGCGCACCATATGTGCATGCGTATCCGGGCCGGTTTTGCTGATGAGCAGTTCACCCGCCTCATGGGCATAGTGAAAGTTGATGAGACCTATGTGGGCGGTAAAGCGAAGAACCGTCATAAAGACAAGCGCGGTGACGACAAAAACGGCCGTGGCGGCTCTGGCAAAGAGATCGTGGCTGGCGCCGTGACCCGTAAGGGTAATGTCGTGGCGCGGGTGGTCTAAAACACCCACACCTCCACCCTCACCGCTTTCGTCTGTGAGAGTGTTTCCGAAAAAGTCAGCCTGCTTGCACGGATCAGCACAGCGCTTATCGCAATCTCGGTAAGACGTACCCACACGGCCCCGTTGATCACGGCCGTGGCCAATACGTTGTTGGCGCCGTCCACACGAATACAATTGAGGGTTTCTGGTCTATCCTGAAACGCGGCATTGTGGGTACATATCACAAGGTTTCCGCCAAATATCTGCCGCTTTACGTGGCTGAGTTTGAGTTCCGTTATAACAACCGCAAGAACGCGGACATCGTCGGGGCAGCGGTGGAAGCATGCTGAAAAAGTCACCAAAACAAGCCATTGCGCAAATTGTTTTTTGCGCTGTGCTGGTTATTTTTGCTGGAATGAGCGTCGGCTTGATTCCAAAAACTGCGAGCGTATGCCAGTATGATTACTAAGAAAACCCAGAAAATTACTCTCAGAAGAGTATCTTCTTGGCGGCTTTCCTGAATGCCTTGCATCTTCTGGACGCTCACAACGGCCTGATTACCGCATTAGCAACGGTTGTTATCGGTGCCTTTACAGTCATGCTCGCCAAGGTCTCCATTGATCAAGGCAGGTTGTTGAAAAAGAGCGCTGATGCCGCCGCCACTACCGCCCTCGCTACGATGGCGGGGCAACGGGCGCACTTGGTTGCAACGCCTTACTGGAACGCCGCCGGCACTGATTGGAACTTCGGAGTACGGTGGGACCGAACGGGTTGATATGCCTTGGATATAGGCTT
>DAOMCN010000307.1:0-2765 GCA_035427885.1 Acidocella sp.
TCAAGATGATGCCCCAACGCCCAAGGCCACCAGGCCAGAGACCAGACATACGCGAACGGATCACTCCCCTGCCCAGAGAGTTTGCGCGTTATCGAAACGCCGCGATCGATCAGCCCCAGGGAGAGCACCGCATACAGCGCCAACGCCCCCACATGCCCACGCCACCAGCCCGGCTTTCCGGCCTCAGCCATGCAAAACGCCCTTAAATCCAGCCGCCTGCTCAAGCAACCTGACAAACGCTCCTTTGATAAAACATAGGACAACGCCGCTAAGCTGAATGATAACCCACCACCAAAGACATTCCGAGACCAGAAAAAACACAAACTCCAAATAAAACGCATGTGCTGGAGAAAGTAATGCACTCGCCGCAGATGCCACGACATTGCGCAGCGCGTCCTCCCAGAGCAAGGCAGCCATAACGCCCACGGCCCAAAAGCCGCGCCGCCGCATCGCCCCCGTGGATTGAATGGCCATCGCCCAAAAGCCCGGCAGGGTTAAAAGCAGAAAAATAGCGCGGTATGGAATATTCTGTGTCAGATAAAAACAGAATACCAACACCATCGCCCCGGCAACAAGCAACAAACTCTTATCCTGAGGACAGCGCCGATACGCGGCATCATAAACGCGCGACGTCCCGATGCCGGCAATCAACCCTGCAAGCGTGAGGACTTTTGTCGCCAGACCAATCATGCCGATGGCTTTGGGATGGTCCACACCCGCCAAGTACTGCGCAGCGTCCGGCGTCAGCGTCAGCGCTGGCATGAAGTGCAATAAGACAAGGCCAAAGGGAATATCCATCGCGCCAAATATGCCCTTGAATGGCAATCCTAGCGGCAGGTTACTGATCGCCAACGTCGTACCATGGGCAAAAAACAACAGGTACAACACACCCGCCCCCAGACCAGACACCGCCAAAATCAAAACCTGCGTCAAGCGCTCGCGCACCATTAGCCCCAGCAAAACAGCCGGATAAAACTTACACGCAGCCGCCAGTCCAAATACGCCATACCCCAGCAACGCCGTCCATCGGTTAAGCCTGAGCAGAAAAACCCCAAGCAATATCAGCAAAAAAATCACCACATCCAGATTTGCCCGTTCCAGCGCAAAAATCACGGTCCCAGAACAAGTCGTCATAACGCGCAACGCAAGCTCACCGCGTGTTTGGGCCTGCGGCAATGCCGAGAGAGCCGCCAGAAATCCACCCCCCAAAAACACCCCGCCCCATCTTTGGCTTTGCAACCCCGACAAAAAATAGATCAGCTTCAGCAAAAATGGGGAATAATTGTAAACGCCCCCATGCATGCAAAGATTCGGCACATATACGTTCACACCCTCCCGCCAGCAGGCTCCCGCCTGCAAGATCGCATTCAGGTCGTTAAATGGTTGTAGCGTTTGTGGCATCGCGTCGGCGGCCCATAGCAGGCTTGCGTAACCATGCTGCGCGTAAATCGACATCACAGCGAAAAGCAGATACAGAAAAACGCCGACCATGCTCGGTACAAACCGCCAAAGCATAGGCGGTTTCAACATTCACGCACGCTTGAACACATAGATCGGTTGTACCGGAGCGTCATTCCCATAAAAACCAGATCACACGTTGAAATTTTCGTTCGAAGGAAAACCGCCCAGCTACACCCTCGGATCATCCAGCCCCGCCGCCCGAATACGCGCAGCTTCCTCGTCCCAGCCAGGGCGTTCGTTGACCCGCAGGAACAAATCCACTTTGCACTCCAGCACCTTGGCCAACTCGCGCCGCGCCCGCATGCCGATCTCCTTGATCCGCGCCCCCTTGGCGCCAATCAAGATCGCCTTATGGCTGGCCTTGGTCACATAGATAATCGCATCAATCCGCACCGAGCCTTTTTTAACCTTAAAACTCTCAGTCTCGACCGTCGTGCCATAAGGCACCTCGTCGCGCGTCTGCAAGAAGATCTGTTCGCGCACGATCTCCGCCGCGAGCAGCCGGTCGGGCAGATCGGTCATCTCGTCCTCGGGATACAGATGCGGCCCCTCCGGCAACTTCGCCACGCAGAAATCCAGCAACACCTCGATCCCATCCCCGGTCGCCGCCGAGATCATGAACACCTGCTCGAACGCCGCCAGCGCCGCGAGATCCTGCGTCAGCGGCAACAGCTTATGACGCTCGATCAGATCAACCTTATTGAGCACCAGCGCCATCTTGCGCCCCGTTGCCGCGAGCTTCTCGACAATTTCGCGCACCGCAGCCGTCAGCCCGGATTTTGCGTCCACCAGCAGCAGCACATAATCCGCCTCTCCCGCGCCATCCCATGCTGCCGCGACCATCGCTCGGTCAAGCCTGCGCTTGGGTGCAAAAATCCCCGGCGTATCGACAAAAAGGATCTGCGCCTCCCCGCGTGGCAAAATCCCCAGCACCCGCGCGCGCGTTGTCTGCGCCTTGGGGGTTACAATCGAGAGCTTCGCGCCGGTCAGCCGGTTGAGAAGGGTGGATTTCCCCGCGTTCGGCGCGCCGATCAGTGCAATAAATCCGCATTTCGTCATGGTGGTAAAATTCCTAACAAGGCCTGCGCCGCTTCCTGCTCTGCCGCCCGCTTGGAGCCCGCCTGGCCACTCGCGCGCGCTTCGCCGACGCTGACCTGTATCACAAAATGCGGCGCATGAGACGGCCCGGACTGCTCCAGCACCTCATACGCCGGCAGCGCCAGCGCGCGTTTGAGCGCCCATTCCTGCAACGCCGTCTTGGGGTCCTTGGGCGGGATGAACTGCCGATCCACTACGCCGCCCAT
>DAOMCN010000308.1:0-2752 GCA_035427885.1 Acidocella sp.
GCCGAAGATGACCATCCAATGGAACTTCGTCCACGGCAGGCGATCCAGCCGCGCGGCGATCTCCGATTCCGCCGAACGCAATTGCGCCGATAAACGCATTTCCCACCTATTGAGCGCCGCTTCTCCGACGACGCGCATTATCCTTAAAGCCTACCCTATGCGCCCCCTCGACAAGCCGCACAACCACTATTTTGCGGCATACTAAAACCCTCGTCGTGCCGCAAACACTGGGGCGCGACATTTACTCGAATTTGGAAAGGCCAGGGAAGGATCGCGCGAATATTCCCGCGTCCCCCCTGGCCGATACCGGCAAAATAAGCCGCGAACTACTTCGAATAGCCCAGCATCTTGTTGGCTTTCTCGGCATATTCATTGGTATAGGTAATCGGAAGATTGACCGGCTTGATGATCTTGCCTGCAAGCTTCTCGACGTCGAAGACTTTCTGCGGGCCGCCCGCCGGCATCATGCCATCCGGCAAGAACTGGCCCTTGTCCTGGTTCAGCGCCTCGACATACTCCGCCCGGGTCGAGAGCGGGTTGCTGACGAAGTCCTTCGGCAGATGATCGGCGATATCCGAGGCGCTATGCGTGCTGATGTAATGCATGGTCGCAACCATCGCATCGACCACATCCTGGGTTTCCTTCGGATGCTTCTTTACCCACTCGGTGCGGGCGAGCACCGCCGTGGACGGCCAGAAGCCACCCAGCCATTTCTGCACGCCCGCGGTCGTGGCGAGATCGATGGCGGAATAGCCGACCCCCATCTTCTCCACCGCGTTCACGGTCGGCTGCGTCGTCATGGCGCACACCACCCGGTTATGCTTGAGTGAACTGATCAGCGTCTCACCGGCCCCGACGCCGACCCGGCTATATTCCTTGGTAGTAAGATGATAACGCGCCGCCAGATACAGCGTGAGATCGTCGGTGCCGGAGCCGAGATCGGTGACCCCTACGGATTTGCCTTTCCAATCGGCCGGCGAGGTCACGTTGCTGCCTTTTGCGCACATCTCGCGCTCGCCGGGCGCACCGCTGAGCTGCGCGATGTCCAGCACCGCCTTGCCATGCATCTGAAATTCCATGGTATGCACATACCAGGCGCCGGCCATGTCGACCTGGCCGGACACCATGGCATCCTCGGCGCCGACGCCGCCCGCCTGCTCCGTGCTCAGCTCCACATCCACGCCGTATTTTTTGTAATAGCCAAGCCCCTCGGCAAGCTGGAACGGCAGGTAGATCTGCTTGTCGAGCCCGCCGACCATGATGGTTACTTTCGGCAGCTTGCCCTGGGCCTGTGCCGCTCCCGGCGCCGTGAGTGCGACGGCCGCGGTAAGCACGGTCAACGCGCCGCCCTGCAACAGCTTGTTTCGGATCGTCTTCTTCATTTTCGCTTCCTCCAGGTTGAACCTTGTATTTTCGCGGCCGGGCTAAAGCCCGCCGCGATCTGCTCCGGCCGCACTTTGCGGACGCCAAGCCAGCAGCTTCTTCTCGGCCCGTCCCATCACCGCTTCCGCAGTAATCGCCAGCAGGCCGATGATCAGCATCGCTCCGAACACACCGTCGGAATCGAAATTATTCTGCGCCGTCGAGATCACGAGCCCGAGCCCGCGCTGCGAGCCGAGAAACTCGCCAACGATCGCGCCGATGATCGAGAAGCCAAGCGCGACGTGCAGGCTGGCGATGATCCAGGTCATCGCCGAGGGCAGCACGACATGACGCACGATCTGCCAGCGCGACGCGCCAAGGATTTTCGCATTCGCGATGAAGTTTCGATCAACACTGCGCACGCCCTCGAAGGCGTTGAAGAACACGACGAAGAATACGAGCACCGCGGCCAGCAGTACCTTCGAGGCGAGCCCAAGCCCAAGCCAGATCACGAAAATCGAACCGAGCACGATACGCGGCAGCGCGTTCACCATCTTGATATACGGGCTCATGATGTCGGAGAGCATCTTGAATTCGCCGAGCAGCACGCCGACGAACACGCCGCTGACGACGCCGACGGCAAAGCCGAGCAGCGCCTCTTCCATGGTCACCCAGATCTGCAGCCAGAGCGAGCCATAGGCGGTACCGTTCTCGGCCCAATCGACGAGCCGCAACACAATCCCCCAGGGCGAGCCGAAGAAAAACGGATCGATGATCTTGAAATGTGCCAGAATCTGCCAAACGGCGATCACCGTGACGCAGAACACCGCCTGGCCGGCCCGCACCGTCTGACGGTAGCGCGTTGCACGGCGGCGTGCAGCGACCGCGATCGGGTCGTTATCGGCGGCGGGTTCCGGCTGGCGCGCCGGGGTTATGGTCGAGCTCATGAACGTTTCCCCTGGTTTTCCAATGCGGCGGCCGAGAGCGCGTAGGCGCGGTCCACCTCCTCACGCAGCGATTCCCAGATTTGCTGGTAATGGTGCAGGAACTTCGGATCGAAGCGGATTTCCTGCACGGCGCCGCGCGGGCGCGGCAAGTCGATGTGGTACACGGCCTTCACCGTCGCCGGTGCTGCGGTCATCACCACGACGGTATCCGCCATGGAGATCGCCTCTTCCAGATCATGGGTAACGAACAGCACGGATGGCCGCGAGCGCTCCCAGAGCTGCAGCAGCTCATTGGTCATGATCGCCCGCGTCTGCACGTCGAGCGCGGAAAACGGCTCATCCATCAACAGCAGGGAGGGCTCGTTGATGAGGGCCGCGGCCAGGCTGACGCGCTTGCGCATGCCGCCCGAAAGCTGATGCGGGTAGCGGTCACCAAACTCGCC
>DAOMCN010000309.1:0-1150 GCA_035427885.1 Acidocella sp.
GTCCGTTATGTCCGGCCCAGCGTAGCAGCTTTTCTTATTACCGTGATTGTCGCCGCTTTGTTTCTGCTGCCGCTGATCCATCTGGCGTTGGTGGCGGCCAAAGAGGCGCGCGGGAGCAGCCGCTGGGTGCAGGACGTGATCCAGAACGGCCTGCCGCCGGCCCCGGCTTTTTTGCTGAAAATTCCCTTGATCGGCGGAGTGCTTAGCGATTTCTGGAATAACTCGGCGGATGATCTGGGGGGGGCAATGGGATCATTGCAGCCCGTCCTGGGTACGCTCGCGCAATCGGGCATCAAGCTGGTCTTTGCGCTGACCCACGGGCTGATTGGCATGGTCGTGGCGCTGTTCATCTCTTATTTTTTCTTCTTGAGCGGTCCACAGATCATCTCGCGCCTGCTTCTGCTGCTGGTGCGCATCATGAATCAGAGCCGTGCGGACCACTTGATCGGCCTGATCGCGGCAACAGTGCGGGGGGTGGTTCTGGGCATTGTGGGCACGGCGGCCCTGCAGGGTATTCTTTATGCCATCGGCTTTGAGATCGCCCGTGCGCCGCAGGCGTTGCTGCTGGCCAGCCTAGCCGGGCTGATCTCCATCGTTCCGGCCGGTGCGATCGTTGTTTACGTGCCGCTGTGCCTCTATCTTCTGGCGCAAGGCCACCCGCTCATTGCTCTGCTACTGGCGATTTACTGCTTTGTCGTAGTCGGGGGCGCGGATTCGATCATACGCCCCTGGCTGATCTCCCGGGGCGCCTCGCTGTCTTACGCGCTGACGTTGATCGGCGTGCTAGGCGGGGCGATCGCCTTCGGCGCGCTGGGTATTTTCCTCGGCCCGGTGCTGCTGGTGCTGGGGTTGACCGTGGCGGAAGAATTCGCCGGGCAACCGCGTGGGGCGTGGAATGAATCGTAAAAACAGATTTTAGATAAGTATTAACTATTTCGGTTTAGAGATGCCGCATGTGCGCGGTCATTCCAGCAACGGCTAAAAAATCAGTGGCCGGGCGCCGCGCCGCGGAAGCTTTGGGGCGCGTTGCCGAGGACGAGGTCGCTGCGCGCTGGCAGGCTAAAGGATTTTCCGTCCTGGCTCAGCGTCTGCGTACCGGCGCCGGGGAAATTGACCTTGTACTGGCCGATGCGGACACGTTGATTTTTGT
>DAOMCN010000309.1:1160-2748 GCA_035427885.1 Acidocella sp.
GTTGAGGTTAAAGCCCGCAAATCCCTGGCCGAAGCGGCTTATGCCGTGTCCCCCCGTCAACAGGCGCGGTTGCTGGAAGCGGCCAGCTTGGCGCTAGCGCTCCACGAGAACTGGTCGCGCTCCGCCATTCGCTTTGATGTGGCGCTGGTTTGCCACGGTAAAATCGAACATATCGAGGACGCTATCCGGTACAATTAACCGGACGATTTACCGGCGAAGGCGGCGAGAAGCCTGGCGTGGGCGCGAGTGCCGCGATGGAAGCAGGCCAGTTCGAATTTTTCGTTGGGCGAGTGGATACGGTCGTCGTCCAGTCCGAAACCGGCGAGCAGCGTGTCCAGGCCGAGATAGGTCTTGAAGGCTTCCACCACCGGGATTGAGGCGCCGCAGCCGATGAGGGCTGCTGGCTTGCCGAATTCTGCCGCCAGGGCGGTTTGGGCGGCGCGCAGGAAGGTGGCGTCCGGACTGATGGCAAAGCCTGGGGAGGCGCCAAAATATTTGAACTCGGCCTTGGCGTCAGGGCGTAGGCGTTCAATGACAAAGTGTTCGAAATTTTGCAGGATTTTTTGTGGGTCCTGGCCTGGGACAAGGCGGAAGGTGAGTTTTGCTGTCGCTTGTGCCGGGATCACGGTTTTGGTGCCCTCCCCCTGGTAGCCGCCGTAAATGCCGTTGATGTCGGCGGTGGGGCGAGCCCAGAGTTGGGCCAGGGGTAGTTGGCTGCGTTCGCCTGCCGGGTGGTGTAGGCCGACGGCGCCTAAAAATTCCTCCGGGCTGAATCCGAGTTGGCTCCAGGAGTCGCGCAATGCCTGGGGGACTGGGGCAACGCCGTCGTAGAAGCCGGGGATACGGATGTTGCCCTGGTCGTCCTGGAGGTCGCCCAGGACGCGGGTCAGGGCGTTGATCGGGTTTAGCGCGATGCCGCCGAATAGGCCGGAGTGGAGATCACGCGATGCTGCCTTGATTGTGACCTCCGCGGCGGCGAGGCCGCGCAGGGACATGGTGACGGCTGGGGTCTCAAAATTCCACATATTGGTGTCGGCGACCAGGACGAAATCCGCGGCCAGGGTCTCTCGCTCTTGGTTGAGGAGTTCGGCAAGGGAGGGGCTACCGTTTTCTTCCTCGCCTTCGAGCAGGATGGTCAGGCGCACCGGGAGTTTGCCGTTGACCGCCAGATGGGCGCGGCAGGCTTCCATGAAGCTCACCACCTGGCCTTTATCGTCCACAGCACCTCGGGCGACGATGCGTTTGCCGCGCGGGCCGTCGATCAACTGCGGGTCAAAGGGGTCGGAATTCCACAAGGCCAGCGGGTCGGCGGGCTGAACGTCGTAATGGCCGTAGAAGAGGACATGCGGCGCGTTGGGCCCGGCGGCGTGGTGGGTGGCGATCACGCCGGGCAGGCCTTTGGTTTCCGAGAGGCGGGCGGAAAAGCCCATGTCTTCCAGGGTTTTGCACGCCCATTGCGCAGCACTCCGGCAATCGGCTTCATGTGCCGGTTGGGCGCTGATGCTGGGGATGCGCAGGAAGGCGAATAGGCGCTCGAGGGAGGTGTTTAGCTCTTGGTCGATGGCCTTTAGAATCTGTTCCATGCATC
>DAOMCN010000310.1:0-2692 GCA_035427885.1 Acidocella sp.
CCCCGCCAAAAGCCGCGTCGAACCCGTATTTGTCCAGCGCCTGTTTCAGCCCCTCGGTTTTCCACATATCCGTATGTAGCCCGCCATGATCGAACGGGTTGATCCCGCGTTCGGCGGCTTCCGGATTTTGATAGACCAGCAGCTCCATCCCGCTTTCGCGCGCCATGCGGTCGCGCAGCTCATACATCGCCTTGAACTTCCACGTCGTATCGACATGCAGCAGCGGAAAGGGCGGGGGCGAGGGGTAGAACGCCTTGCGCGCCAGATGCAGCATCACGGCGGAATCCTTGCCGACGGAGTAAAGCATCACCGGCTTTTCCGTCTCGGCCACCACCTCGCGCATGATATGGATCGACTCGGCCTCCAGGCGCTGCAAATGCGTCAGGCGTCCAGGCGTTATCGTAGCGGAATCAGAGGTCATAATCGCGTTGGCTCCGGTTGGCGCAAGACGCGCCGCTATCACATGACAAAACTACTAGGCTTACTCAACTATGAGTGCAAAAACAACCCGACGGTCAACATCGCGCCAATCGCGGTAATGCCGACACGCAGCACTTTCTCGTTGAGCCGCCGCAGCATATAGACGCCGATCTGCCCACCAATCATCGCCGAAATGGCGAAGGGCACAATAATCCACCAGTTCTGATGCGTGCGCAGGATGAAAATCACCACCGCCGCGACATTGATCACCCCCGCGAGCACGTTCTTTGTCGCCCCGGCATGACGCACCGAAAGGCCCGCCGCGGTCAACGCCGCGAGCATCAAAATCCCGATCCCGCCGCCAAAATACCCGCCATAAACGGAGATCAACGCCTGAGCGATCAACGCGCTGCGCGGCGAGATCTTTGTCGGCGCGTCCTTGGTGCGCTTCTTGGCAAAGAAACTGCCCCAGGCGAAGGTCGCGGTGGCGAATAAAACCAGAAACGGCACGAGATGCGTAAACACGCTGACCGGCGTTTCCAGCAGCAACATCGCGCCGACGGCCCCACCGACAATGCTGGTGATAAACAACGTGCGCAACGACAAACCCGCCGCGCCCTCGACCATGTTCAACCCCGCGAGGCTACTCGTCACCTGACCGGGGAAAAGCCCCAGAGTTGAGGTGATGTTGGCCGCCCTCGGATCGAACCCGGCAAACAGCAGCGCCGGGAAGGTCAGAAACGACCCGCCGCCCGCCAACGCATTCTGCGCCCCCGCGACAAACGCCGCCAACAACAAGACAATATCGGGAATATTCACACCAGGAATACTCATGCCAGCAAGGCTTTCAGATCCTGCGCCGGCGGACGCGCACCGATCTGGGCAATCGCCAAAGCCGCCGCCCTGGTCCCCAGAACGCCCGCAGCATGCAGGCTCTCGCCCTTGGTCAGTGCGGTCAGAAAGCCCGCCGCATACGCATCGCCAGCACCGGTCGTATCCAGTACCGTCACCGGCAGGGCCGGAACGGCGGTCTGCGTCCCGCCCTGCAGAATGACACTCCCCGCCTCGCTCTTGGTCACCACGACCAACCCGACTTCCACCGCAGCATCCTGCGCCGCCAGCGCCGAATCATCGCGCTGATAGAGGCTGCAAATCTCGGCCTCATTGGCGAACAGAATATCAACGCCCTCAGCGATCAACCGGCGGAAACCGTTGCGGTGCCGGTCCACGCAGAACGCATCCGAGAGCGAGAGCGCGGTGCGCTGCCCCGCCGCACGCGCCATGCGCGCCGCCTCGACAAACGCCGCCTGCGCCGCCGGGGGATCAAACAAATAGCCCTCAAGATACGTCACCGCGGACGCCGCGATCACCGTCTCGTCCAGATCGTGTAGGGCAAACTCACCGCCCGCGCCGAGATAGGTGTTCATCGTGCGCTGGCCGTCGGGCGTTACCAGAATCAGGCAGCGCGCGGTCGGGATCGTGGCCTGGAGCGGGGCGGTCGGATAATGCACGCCATGCGCGGCAATTTCGCGGCGAAACACCTCACCCATCTCATCGCCCGCAACCTTGCCCAGAAACGCCACGCGCGCGCCAAGTGCTGCCGCCACCGCGCAAGTATTGGCCACCGAGCCGCCAGACGCGGTCATCCCGCCCTGCATCGCCGCCGTCAGCCGCGTCGCCGTATCCGCGTCAATCAACGACATCGCGCCCTTGGGCATGTCATGCCGACTTAAAAAACCGTCATCCGTGAGCAACAGAAAATCGACAATCGCGTTGCCGATGCCAGTGATATCAAAGCGGGTAACGGCCATGCCGGGGAATCTCCAAGGTTTTTTCATATTTGCGTTAGCATCCCCATCGCCAAAGCGGCAAATATCCAAACGCAGATCAGCCCCCCGCTAAGGTTGTCGCCGCGCGCCCCCCCGTGCTAGCTGCGCAGCCACGATGCCAGAGCCAGGGAGGATTCGTGTTTAACCTACGCAACAAGCCTGAACCACCGAAACCGCCCGTCATTGCCAAGCCGTTGCCGCCATCCGGCAATGACCAGCCTGCCGCACCGGAAGCTGAAACCAGCCCAGCGCCGGACCTTACCCCACCCAGTCCCAAGGAGACCCCTATGGCCCGCTCGCCCTTCGCCCCGCCTATGCCGCCCAGCCCGCCCAGCCCGATCACCCCCAGCAGCATGCCGACGCGCAATATCAGCCCGCGCGATGAAGAACAGGCGCGCCGCACCCTGGTCGTGGGCCGGGGCATCAGCGTCCAAGGCACTGTC
>DAOMCN010000311.1:0-2667 GCA_035427885.1 Acidocella sp.
ATATGGTCGCCTGATATTTGAACAAATTAGCCTCCGGTAAATCCGGGGCGGTTCACAGACTGAACAGCGCATTGCGCCGGCTGGGCTCAGGCTGGGCCATTTTCGTCGAGGCGCAACGGTCAGCTTCCACCAATTACCCCAACAGCCGGTTTCCCGATCCGGTCTCGGCGCTGGTAGATTCCGAGCGCAAGGCACAATTCGAGGAGGAAGGTGCGCATTTCGAGAGCGCCTATTTCCTCACGCTTTTATTCCTGCCGCCAAGCGAGGATGCCGCGCGGGCCGAGAACTGGCTGTATGAAGGTCGGGACCGCGGCGCCGCCGATCCGAATGAATTGGTTCGTGCGTTCATCGACCGAACCGACCGCCTGTTTCAGCTTATCGCGGGCTTCGTGCCCGAGATCGAATGGCTCGATGACGCCGAGACGCTCACCTATCTGCATTCGACAATTTCCACCAAACGTCACCGCGTCCGCGTGCCGGAAATCCCCGTCTATCTGGACGCGATCCTCGCGGACCAACCGCTGACCGGCGGCCTGGAGCCCCGGCTCGGCTCCGCGCATCTACGCACCCTCACCGTCATGGGATTCCCGTCGGCCACGCAGCCAGGAATCCTGGATGAGTTGAACCGGCTGGCCTTTCCCTATCGCTGGTCCACCCGCGCAATCTGCCTGGACAAAACTGACGCGACCAAACTGCTGGTGAAAATCCGCCGGCAATGGTTTGCCAAGCGCAAATCCATCGTCGCCATCTTAAAAGAGGTGATGACAAACGAGGCATCGGTCCTGCTGGACACCGATGCCGCCAACAAAGCGGCCGATGCCGATCTCGCGTTACAGGAGCTCGGCGCCGACGAGACTGGCGAAGCCTATGTGACCGCGACCGTCACCGTCTGGGATTACGATGCCCGATCAGCCGATGAAAAGCTGCGCCTGGTCGAGAAGGTGATCCAGGGACGCGATTTCACCTGCATGGTGGAAGGCGTGAACGCGCTGGAAGCATGGTTCGGATCGCTGCCAGGCCATGTGTACGCGAACGTCCGCCAACCGCCGGTCTCCACCCTCAATCTGGCACACCTGATTCCGCTCTCCGCCGTCTGGGCAGGGCCAGAGCGCGACGAGCATTTTGCGTCCCCGCCGCTGTTCTTTGCAAAAACCGAGGGCTCAACGCCATTCCGGTTCTCGCTGCATGTCGGCGATGTCGGTCACACGTTGATCGTTGGCCCCACAGGCGCGGGCAAATCAGTGCTGCTGGCACTGATGGCCATGCAATTCCGCCGCTACGCCGACGCGCAGATTTTCGCGTTCGATTTCGGCGGCTCGATGCGCGCCGCCGCTTTGGCCATGGGTGGCGACTGGCAAGACCTTGGTGGCGCCTTGTCCGATGACGTCTCGATGCCCGTCGCATTGCAGCCGCTCGCCCGTATTGATGATCCGGCCGAGCGCGCTTGGGCCGCCGAATGGATCGCCAACATCCTTGAGCGTGAGAAAGTCACCATCACGCCGGAAGCCAAGGAACATATCTGGACGGCTCTCTCCTCTCTCGCATCCGCCCCCATGCCGGAACGGACCCTGACAGGACTCTCCATCCTGCTCCAATCAAATGCCCTCAAGCAGGCGCTGCGCCCTTATTGCATCGGCGGTCCGTTTGGCCGGCTTCTCGACGCCGAGGCCGAGCTGCTTGGCGATCCCGACATGCAGGTCTTCGAGACCGAGGGACTTGTCGGCACTGGCGCCGCGCCCGCAGTCCTCTCCTACCTCTTCCATCGGATCGAAGCGCGCCTGGCCGGATGGCCGACGCTGATCATCATCGACGAAGGCTGGTTGGCACTCGATAACCCTGGCTTCGCGGGCCAGCTCCGCGAATGGCTGAAAACCCTGCGCAAGAAAAACGCATCCGTCGTCTTCGCCACCCAATCCCTCGCCGACATCGAAAGCAGCGCTATCGCGCCAGCGATCGTGGAAAGCTGCCCGACGCGGATTTTCCTCGCCAACGAGCGCGCCTTCGAGCCGCAGATCATGGCGATCTATCGCCGCTTCGGCCTCAATGACCGCCAGATTGAGATTTTAGCGCGCGCCACGCCACGCCGCGATTATTATTGCCAGTCCCGGCGCGGCAACCGGCTGTTTGAATTGGGGTTGGGAGAGGCGGCGCTTGCGTTCACCGCGGCATCCTCGAAGACAGATCAGAACGCCATCACCCAGATCATTGCCGAACACGGCCGCGCCGGCTTTGCGGCTGAATGGTTGCGCCACAAGCGTGTCGGCTGGGCAGCCGACATTTTGACAAACATTGCGCCAGAGAAAATATGATGAACGCTCCCTCGCACCGCGCTCGGCACTCGCTCCTCTTCGCAGGTATCGCCCTCATTTCATCACCGTTCGCCGTTTTGCCTGCGCATGCGCAGATCGCCGTTTTTGATGCGAGCAATTTCGCCGAGAACGTCCTGACCGCGGCGCGAGAACTTCAGCAAGTCAACAACGAAATCCAGGGCCTGGAAAACCAGGCCACGATGCTCATCAACCAGGCCAAAAATCTCGCCAGCCTGCCATACTCGACGCTGGCACAACTCGACCAGCAGATCAGCCAGACCCAGCAGTTGCTCGCCGAAGCCCAGAACATTGGCTACGACGTGACGACGATCGATCAGGCCTTCACCGAGGTTTATCC
>DAOMCN010000312.1:0-2647 GCA_035427885.1 Acidocella sp.
CGCCGTGATAGCCGATCAGGCCGCGCGAGGGGATGCGGAAGGTCAGGCGCTGCTTACCGCCGCCTGAGGGGCGGATGTCTGACAGCTCGCCCTTACGGCGCGACATCTTCTCGACCACGGCGCCAGCGTAGGGCTCGTCCACATCGATCAGACATTCTTCGTACGGCTCTTCACGCTCGCCGGTCGTCTCGTCGCGGCGGGTCAGCACGCGGGGGCGGCCGATGGTCAGCTCAAAACCTTCGCGGCGCATCTGTTCGATCAGCACGCCGAGTTGCAATTCGCCGCGGCCGGAGACTTCGAACGCGTCCGTTTCGGTGCTGTCGGCCACCATGATGGCGACGTTGCCTTCGGATTCACGGTACAGGCGGTCGCGGATCTGGCGCGAGGTGACCTTCTTGCCTTCGCGGCCGGCAAGCGGGCCGTCGTTGATACGGAAGGTCATGGAGAGGGTTGGCGGGTCTATAGGCGTCGCGGGGAGCGGGCCGGGGAGGTCCATCGAGCCAATGGTGTGGGGGATCGTGGCGTCGGTCAGGCCGGCGACGGCGATGATGTCGCCTGCGGAGACTTCATCGACCGAGACGCGGTCTAGGCCACGGAAGGAGAGCAGCTTGGTTAGGCGGCCGGTTTCAACCACGGTGCCGTCCAGGCGATAGACCTTCACGGGCATGTTCAGCGTGGCGCGCCCCTGTTCAACGCGGCCGGTCAGCACGCGGCCCAGGAAGGGGTCGGACTCAAGGATCGAGGCGACCATGCCGAAGGGGGCTGTGATGTCCAGGTTCGGGGCCGGGACGTGGCTCAGGATCAGGTCAAAGAGCGGGGTAAGGCTCTCACGCGGGTCGGCGAGGTCCTTAACGGCCCAACCCTGGCGGCCGGAGGCGAAGACCATCGGGAAGTCCAGCTGTTCTTCGTTCGCGTCCAGGGCGGCGAAGAGGTCGAAAATCTCGTTGTGCACGTCGTCCGGGCGGGCGTCGCCACGGTCGATCTTGTTGACGACCACGATCGGCTTCAGGCCGCGGGCGAGCGCCTTGCCGAGCACGAACTTGGTCTGCGGCAACACACCTTCGGCGGCATCGACCAGCAGAACCGCGCCGTCCACCATGTTCAGGATGCGCTCGACTTCGCCGCCGAAATCGGCGTGGCCGGGGGTGTCGACGATATTGATGCGGGTGCCGTTCCAGACCACGGAGGCAACTTTCGCCAGAATGGTGATACCGCGCTCTTTTTCGAGGTCGTTGCGGTCGAGCGCGCGCTCGGTCACTGCCTGATGCGCGGCGTAGGCACCGGATTGCTTGAGCATCTGGTCGGTCAGCGTTGTTTTGCCATGATCGACGTGCGCGATGATGGCGATGTTGCGGATATTCAATGCGGACATATGACGTAAGCCTGACTGTTAGAGCATCATGAACCCGTCGCCTTGCCGAAGCAGGGCGACGGACCCATGAAATTGCTCGCCTAAAGATTTCCCGCTCCGCATAGCGATATTGCGCCGCAAAAGCGAGGGGTAAATCGGAATAGGCGACCTGCGCGGGGCGATCATGCGCGATAATCTGATGAATTTTGTCTGGATTTACAGGTTTGTGACATTCTTACGCCAGTGAATGGGTGAGCTGGGGCGCGAGAGTCGCCAGATTGCCGAGGAATGCGTAATAAAATCCAGCGAAAGGATGGTGGTTTGAGACGGGGATTGCTCTGCGCGGCGGTGATGATGTTGGCGGCACCGTCGGCGCGGGCCGAGGTGCCCGATGCCACGGCCTGCGCGATGGCGGGGCGGGCGGCGGAGCAGGCGCAGGGAGTGCCGCAGGGGCTGCTGGTGTCCATCGGGATGGTGGAGAGCGGGCGGGCTGATCCTCTGAGCGGCCATGTGACGCCCTGGCCCTGGACGGTCAACGCCGACGGCCACGGGCAGTATTTTGCTAGCAAGGAGGATGCCGAGGCGTTTGTGCGCCTTGCGCGATCCTCGGGCGCGCATGATGTCGATGTTGGGTGTTTCCAGGTTAGTCTGGAGAGCCATCCCGAGGCTTTTGCCACGCTTGGTGAGGCCTTCGACCCGGCGGATAACGCCAATTACGCGGCCAGATACCTGACGCAGCTAAAAGGGATGACGGGTACTTGGAATACTGCGATTGCGGATTACCACTCATCGACGCCGCAGCTCGGTCTGCCCTATCAGCGCCAGGTGTTGGCTGCCTGGCGTGGGCTGGGAGGCGTGCCGCTTGAATTGGCGGCGGGCGCGGGGGGGTATCCTGCATCGGATCCAGTGGTGATCATGCAATCGGCTATTGCGAAGCGGATACGGGTTTACAGCATGGACGACCCGCCATCGGCGGGGCTGCATGCAGGGTTGCCTCGGGTTGTAACGCCGTAGGCGAGGCGAGGGACGTTGCTTCCCCGCCTTGCTAACGCTTAGAGCGGGTTCAGATCGACGCAAGCGCGCCAACCTGAACTCGCTCTTGTTGTTCAATGAGAGGCTGCTTCACGCCTTCGGTTGTCGCGCAGAGGCGCGCCAACCGAAGGCGCTCAGACTCTAAATCTCCAGAAGCAGGCGGCGCGGGTCTTCCAGGCTCTCCTTGACGCGCACCAGGAAGGAGACGGCTTCGCGGCCGTCGATGATGCGGTGGTCGTAGGAGACGGCAAGGTACATCATCGG
>DAOMCN010000313.1:0-2640 GCA_035427885.1 Acidocella sp.
CCAGACACCCCTGCGGATGCGGCGCGAAATTCCAGCGGTTGTTGAGATATTTAAACGGCCCGTTCTCGTATTTGACCTTAACCGCGCAAGCCCCGTCCTCGCCCGGCGGGCAGAGCGTGACGCGCGAGGTAAACCCCTCGCGGAACGGCCCAAACCCAATACTCAGATCGGCGACCATCTCATTGCCGACATGACTGCGGATTCGCGCCCCCGCGCACCAAGGCAAAAACTGCGGATACTTCCCAACATCGGCGACCAGCGCAAAAAGCTGCGCCGGGCTATAGGGTACAACCCTGGTCTCCGCGTGCTTGGTCACGACGCCAGCTTGCGCGCCCGTGCCTCGCGCAACGCGGCAAAATCGGTATCCGCATGGTACGAGCTGCGCGTTAGCGGCGTCGCGGAAACCTGTAAGAATCCTTTAACCCGCGCCATCACGGCATATTCCTCGAATTCCTCCGGCGTGACGAAGCGATCCACCGCCGCGTGCTTGACCGTCGGCTGAAGATACTGCCCGATGGTGAGAAAATCCACATCCCCGATGCGCAGATCGTCCATCACCTGACCAATCTCCGCCTTCCCCTCGCCCAAGCCCACCATCAGCCCGGATTTGGTGAAAATCTCGGGGTCGATCTGCTTGACCCGGTCGAGCAACCGCAGCGACTGATAATACCGAGCCCCCGGCCGGATCGACGGATAAAGCCGCGGCACCGTCTCAAGATTATGGTTGAACACATCCGGCTTCGCCGCGACGACAATCTCCAGTGCCCCCGGCTTACGCAAGAAATCCGGCGTCAAAATCTCAATCGTCGTCTCCGGCGCCGCCGCCCGCACCGCGCCGATGACGGCAGCAAAATGCGCCGCCCCGCCGTCGGCAACGTCGTCGCGATCCACCGAGGTAATCACCACATGGCGCAACCCCAGCGTCGCCACCGCTTCCGCGACCCGCCCCGGCTCGGATCCGTCGAGCGCCGCCGGGACGCCCGTGCTGACATTACAGAACGCGCACGCCCGGGTGCAGATCTCGCCCATGATCATCATGGTGGCATGCCGCTGGCTCCAGCACTCCCCGATATTTGGACACGCCGCCTCCTCGCACACCGTCACGAGCCCCTTGCTACGCATCAGCGCATGGGTCTCGTGATAGATCGGATGCGTCGGCGCCTTGACCCGTATCCATGCCGGCTTACGGCTGATCGGATTATCCGGCCTTCCCTGCTTCTCCGGGTGGCGCACGCGATGGTCGATCTCAATACGGGTCGTCATAAGCCGCCTTCTTCAAGTAGCTCCGGCAACAGGCGCCGGTGCAGAATCTAGAAGTGAATCACCTGACCATACGCGTCAAGCACCGATTCGTGCATAGCTTCGCTGAGCGTTGGATGCGGGAAGATGGTATGCATCAACTCCGCCTCGGTCGTCTCGAGCTGGCGCGCGATGACATAGCCCTGGATCATCTCCGTCACCTCCGGACCAACCATATGCGCGCCGAGCAGCTCCCCGGTGTTGGCGTCGAAAATGGTCTTGATGAACCCTTCCGGCTCGCCCAGCGCAATCGCCTTGCCATTGCCGACGAACGGGAACTTGCCCACCTTGACCGTCCGCCCGCCTTCCTTAGCCTTCGCCTCGGTCAACCCGACGGACGCAACCTGCGGCCGGCAGTACGTGCAGCCCGGAATATTGCCCGTCTCCATCGGATGCGGATGCAGCCCGGCAATCGCCTCGACGCAGATCACGCCCTCATGGCTCGCCTTATGCGCCAGCCACGGCGGCCCGGCGACATCGCCAATGGCATAAACCCCCGGCTCGCCGGTACGCCCAAACCCATCAACCACGATATGCGTGCGCTCAACCTGAACCTTGGTGCCCTCGATACCGATATTCTCGACATTCCCGACAATCCCAACCGCCGAAATCACCCGGTCCACGGTAATCTTCTGCGCCTTCCCGTCCGCCTCGACGGTAACAGTCACTTGATCCGCGCCCTTCTCGACGCCCTTGACCGTCGCGGAGGTGATAATCTTCATCCCCTGCTTCTCAAACGCCTTACGCGCAAACGCCGAAACCTCGGCATCCTCAACCGGCAGCACTCGGTCCATCATCTCGATGACGGTAACTTCCGCGCCCATATTCCGGTAAAAGCTGGCAAACTCGATCCCGATCGCCCCGGACCCGATAACCAGCAGCGACTTCGGCATTTCCTTAGGCACCATCGCCTCAAAGTAAGACCAGATCAGCTTGCCATCGACCTCGATCCCCGGAATCTGTCGCGGCCGCGCCCCGGTGGCGAGGATGATATGCGGCGCCTGCAACAGCGCCTTGGGCTTCCCATCCGCCCCGCTGACCGCCAGATGCCCGCCCCCGGTCAACTTGCCGTAGCCGTCCACGACGGTCACCTTGTTCTTCTTGAGCAGATGCCCAATCCCGCCCGAGAGCTGCTTGGACACACCGCGCGAGCGCGCCACGATCTTCTCCAGATCGAAGCTTACCTTCTCGGCGGCAAAGCCAAACTCGCCCAGGTTATGTAACAGATGGTTGATCTCCGAGGAGCGCAGCAGCGCCTTGGTCGGAATACAGCCCCAGTTGAGGCAGATCCCGCCGAGATGCTTGGCCTCAACGAGCGCCACCTTTAGCTTGAGCTGCGCC
>DAOMCN010000314.1:0-404 GCA_035427885.1 Acidocella sp.
TGATCCGGCGGCGGCCTTGGGGATCTGTGAACTCCTTGGCGGGCTTGGTCACCAGGCTGTAGCCGTTGTAGGCGAGCCAGTCTGTTAGTGGTTTGAGGGGGGAGTACTCCTCCGTTTCCAGCAATGCGGAATAATAATAGGCCCGTATTAAATTCAGTTTTACATCGAAATAATCGAGCAACCTACGGTAATCTACATCGAAGCCTAGACTGCGTGTTGCGGCATAAAGATTGGCACCGTCGATGAACAAGGCGGTACGTTCCTGGGGATTGAATCGCATTTAGGTTATATTCCTGAAGTATAATGAACGTTAAAGTTTATGTACAAATATGTGGAAAATGTTAGACAGGCGACCTACTTACTGAGAATCGGGCCATCTTGAAAGGGCCGCATGAAGTGCGGCG
>DAOMCN010000314.1:416-2628 GCA_035427885.1 Acidocella sp.
TTATGATCCTTATTGCGATTGGCGCAAATCTACCCGGGCTTTGCGGGAGCTTGCCGCTTGAGACATGTCGCGCGGCGGCGCAGCGGGTGCGCGAGGATCCCGGGCTCGATTTTGTTGCGCTTTCGTCCTGGTATCGTACGGCGGCGATTCCGCGCGGGGATTTTCCAGATTATTGCAACGGCGTGCTGCGCTTGCGCGGGGAGGCAGATCCGGCGGAGTTGTTGGCGCGGATGCATGCGATTGAGGCGGAGTTTGGCCGCGAACGGGGCGAGTTGAATGCGCCGAGGACGCTCGATCTCGATGTCATCGATATCAATGGCCTCATCCGGGCGACGCCAACGCCCGTCCTGCCCCATCCGAGGGCGCATCTGCGCGCCTTTGTCCTGCGGCCAATTCTGGATGTGGCACCGGGATGGCGCCACCCCGTGCTGCGTCAGAACGTTGCCACCCTGTTGTCTGAATTACCCCCGCAGGGCATTCAGCCCTGGCATGACGAGGCGTTTTAAGGCCGGGCGAGGCTTGCGCCGGGGCGACGCAAGGGTTAAGTTGTATGTTCAACGATTTGCCTGGAGCGTTTTGGATGGCCCGCGTTACCGTCGAGGATTGCGTTTTGAAAGTGCCGAACCGGTTCGAACTGGTTCTCCTGGCGGCGCAGCGTGCCCGGAATATCAGCCGTGGTGAATTACTGACCATCGACCGCGATAACGACAAGAACCCTGTCGTTGCGCTGCGTGAAATCGCTGAAGAGACATTGAGGCTGCCCGAGCTGGAGCAGGATCTGGTCCGTTCGCTCTCGCGCGTTCCCGAGCCTGAGCCGGTGGACGAGGAAGTGCTCGATCTTATCCCGACCGACCAGAACATTTTTGGTCTGCAGGATGTCTCGGCCGAGGAAGAAGCCGCAGCGATGGCCGCCGAGGCCGAAGAGATGACGCCTGAGGATATTCAGGCGGCGATCGAGGCTGAACTCGGCGGCAAGACGCGCCGTTAAGCCAAATGCAGACCGGCAGGCGCGCCAGGACCCTGGTTTACGCGCCTGAAGGGGGTGGGGCGGGTGCGCCGCACCCTGAGCTAGGCGTGTTGCTCTCACGCATCGCAGCCTACGACAGCAAGGCCGATCCTGCCAAAATAGACGAAGCCTACGAGCTCGCCTTTGCCGCGCATGAGGCGCAGAAGCGCGATAACGGCGAACCTTATATCACCCATCCGCTCGCAGTGGCCACAATCCTAGCCGGATACCGGCTTGACGCTGCCTCGATCATGACCGCGCTTCTGCACGATGTCATCGAGGATACGCCGGTCACGCTCAAAGAGGTGCAAAAGCGCTTTGGGCCGGAGGTTGCCGCACTCGTCGATGGCGTCACTAAGCTGACGCGGCTTGAATTGCAGTCCGACCGGACCAAGCAGGCGGAGAATTTTCGCAAGCTCGTGCTGGCGATGAGCAAGGATATCCGCGTGCTGATCGTCAAGCTCGCGGACCGGCTGCATAATATGCGCACCATCGGGGCGGTGAGCGCGCCCGCGCGCCGGCTGCGCATTGCCCGCGAGACAATGGAAATCTACGCGCCGCTGGCGGAGCGCATCGGCATGGAATCGGTCAAGACCGAGTTGCAGACGCGCTCTTTCGCCGAGATGGACCCTGAGGCGTACGACACCATCCAGGCGCGGCTCAACTTTCTGCGCGGGCAGGGGGCGGATGTCATCGAGGAGGTGCGGCAGGAATTGCTGCGCGTCTGTCGCGAGGCCGGGCTGGAGACGGTGGAAATTACCGGGCGGGAGAAGTCGCCTTATTCCATCTGGGAGAAAATGCAGCGGCGCAACGTCACCTTCGAGCAGCTTTCGGATATTATGGCGTTTCGCATCATCGTGCCGACGCGCGAGGCATGTTATGTGGCGCTGGGCGCGATCCACGCCGCGTATCCGGTGATCGCCGGGCGGTTCAAGGATTATATCTCGACGCCGAAAGCCAACGGGTATCAGTCGCTCCATACCGGCGTTACGCTGCGCCACCCGCGCAATCAGAAGATCGAAATCCAGATACGCACCGCCGATATGCAGGTTATCGCGGAGAACGGCGTTGCCGCGCACTGGCTCTACAAGCAGGCGGATGCGTCGCAGAAGGATTTGAAACAGTTCCGCTGGGTGCAGGATCTTCTTGAAATTCTTGAAAACTCCTCGGCACCAGACGAGTTTTTGGAAAACACCAAGCTCGAAT
>DAOMCN010000315.1:0-2625 GCA_035427885.1 Acidocella sp.
GCATCAAGGACATGGGCGGCCTGCCGGACATCCTGTTCATCATCGACACCAACAAAGAGAAGTTGGCGGTTGAAGAAGCCAATAAGCTCGGCATCCCGGTCATCGCGATCCTCGATTCGAACTCCGATCCCGCTGGCGTGACCTATCCGGTGCCGGGCAATGACGATGCAATCCGCGCCATCACCCTGTATTGTGATCTGATCTCCGGCGCGGTGCTGGATGGCATTTCCGCCGAGTTGGGCTCCTCGGGCCTCGACCTTGGCGCCGCTGCCGAGCCGATCCTGGAAGCGCTGCCGGAGCCCGAGGCGAACCGCGCCGTCTGAACCCGATATGCGCCACGGCTTAGGTCGTGGCGCACCGACATTATTGTAGAATCGCGCACGGGGCTGAGTTAAGGCCACCGTGCAAAACGTATGAGGAGCATGAACATGGCTGAAATTACTGCAGCACTGGTGAAAGACCTGCGCGAGACGACGGGCGCTGGCATGATGGACTGCAAGAAGGCGCTGGTCGAGAGCGATGGCGACATGCAGGGCGCCATCGACTGGCTGCGCAAGAAAGGGCTGTCTGCCGCCGCTAAGAAATCCAGCCGTGTCGCTTCCGAAGGTCTGGTCGGCATCGCGCTTGCGCCGGGCAAGGCGGCGATGGTCGAGATTAACGCCGAGACCGATTTCGTCGCCCGCAACGAGGCCTTCCAGGCTTTCGTCGAAACCGCGGCGCAGATCGCGCTGACCACGGGCGAAGATCCCGAGGCGCTGAAGGCTGCCGCCTATCCGGGCACCGGCCGTAATGTCGCCGACGAGCTGGTCCATCTGGTCGCCACCATCGGCGAGAACATGACCGTACGTCGCGTTGCCGTGATCGATGTTCCTGGTGGCGTTGCCGCTGCTTATGTCCACGGCGCGCTGAAGCCGGGCTTGGGCAAGATCGGCGTGATTGTTGGGCTTGAAGGCAAGTCCGACGAGGCAACCGAGGCGCTGGGCCGCCAGATCGGCATGCATATTGCTGCGACTCGGCCTGAAGCCCTCGCCATCGCCGATGTCGATGCCGCCGCTCTGGAACATGAGAAGGTCGTCCTCTCCGACCAGGCACGTGCTTCAGGCAAGCCCGAAGCCATCATCGAAAAAATGGTCGAAGGTCGCATCAAGAAGTACTACGAGGACGTGGTGCTGCTCGAGCAGGTCTGGGTTCATGACGGCGATAGCAAGGTCAAGGCCGTGGTCGAGAAGGCCGGGGTTAAGCTGACCCGCTTCGTGCGCTTCCACCTGGGCGAAGGCATCGAGAAGGAAACTTCCGACTTCGCCGCCGAGGTTGCCGCCGCCGCCGGGGTTTAAGGCGTCACCATTGCTATGCTAACGAGGGGCGGCTCGGGCGATCAGTCTGGGCCGCCCTTTTTTCTGGAGCGGTTCCGTTCACACGCGAGCACTCTACCTACATGTTTTGGTGAGCAATTTCATCTGGTTAAGTTGAACCCCGGTTCACCCTGACCGAATATTGCGCCAGGGGCGTTGCGCGTCGATGATTGACGCGGGGCTGCTTCAATTTACAACAACCGCGCCCTGTCTATATGGAGTTCAGATGAGCCCGATTCCCCAGTACAAACGTGTGCTCCTAAAAGTCTCCGGCGAAGCCCTGATGGGCAAGCGCGAATACGGACTCGACACCGAGACGGTGAACGCCATTGCCAAGGATATCGGCGATGTCGTCGCGATGGGTGTCGAGGTCTCGCTCGTCATCGGCGGCGGGAACATCTTCCGCGGCGTTGCCGGCGCTGCCGGGGGAATGGACCGCGCCCAAGCAGATTATATGGGCATGCTGGCTACGGTAATGAATGCGCTTGCCATGCAATCCGCGCTGGAGAAGCGCGAGGTGCCAACCCGCGTGCAGTCCGCCATCCCTATGTCCTCGGTCTGCGAACCGTATATCCGCCGCCGCGCCGAGCGCCACATGGAGAAGGGCAGGGTGGTGATCTTTGCCGCAGGGACGGGAAATCCGTTCTTCACCACCGACACCGCAGCCGCCCTGCGCGCCGCCGAGATGAAATGCGACGCGCTGCTCAAGGGTACCCAGGTGGACGGCGTCTATACCGCCGACCCGCGCAAGGACGCCGGGGCCGCGCGGTTTGAGGAGCTGACGTATCTCGACGTTCTCTCGCGCGATCTCAACGTCATGGACGCTGCCGCGATCAGTCTCTCGCGTGAAAACAACCTGCCGATTATTGTCTTTAACATCCATGCTCCGGGAGCCTTTGCGGCGGTAATGCGCGGCGAGGGGCTGTTTACCCGGATCGTTGAACCGAAACATTAAGGATACACACATGGCCGCCGATTTATCCGCCCTGAAAGACGACCTTACCCGCCGCATGGACGGCGCGCTGGACGCGCTCAAGCGCGAGTTCGGCGGTCTGCGCACCGGGCGCGCGTCGCCCGCGCTGCTCGATCCGATCAAGGTTGAAGCCTATGGCCAGATGACGCCGGTCAACCAGGTCGCTACCATCGCCGTTCCGGAGTCGCGCATGTTGACGGTCCAGGTATGGGACCGTTCGATGGTCAATGCCGTCGTCGCCGCGATCCGTGACTGTGGGCTGGGGCTGAACCCGCAGCCAGATGGGCAGCTCGTGCGCGT
>DAOMCN010000316.1:0-2564 GCA_035427885.1 Acidocella sp.
GACGAGATCGACCGCGTCTTCCTCACCGGCGGAACCTCCTTCGTCCCCGCCGTACGCAACCTCTTTACAGAACGCTTTGGCGCGCAACGGATCTCGGCGGGCGGCGAATTCGTCTCTGTGGCGGAAGGTCTGGCGCTGATCGGCCGCGACCGGATGGCGCGCGAGCGCTAGAACTCGTCCCAGCTCTCAGCGCGCGCCAGGGCGGCGGGCTTGGCGCGCGGCGCATTGGCCGGGATACGCGAGCGCGGCGCGGCACGGGTCTGCATTCGCGCCGGTGCGCCCGTCCCGGTCTGGAACTGCGCCACCAGACGGCCAAGCTCCGCGGCCTCGCCCGAGAGGCTGTGGCACGCGGCGGTCGACTCCTCGGCCATTGCGGCGTTTTGCTGCGTCACCTGATCCATCTGCGTAATCGCCGCATTGACCTCGGCAAGACCCGAGGCCTGTTCGCCGGTGGATGCTGTGATATCAACGACCAGCTTGTTGAGCCGCGCGACCTGCTCGACGATCCGGCCCAAAACCTGCCCGGTTTCGCCAACCAGCTTAACGCCGGTTTGCACCTGCTGGCCCGAGGTCGAGATCAGCGCCTTGATTTCCTTTGCGGCATCAGCGGAGCGTTGCGCCAGGCTGCGCACTTCCGTCGCCACTACGGCAAACCCCCGCCCAGCATCCCCAGCGCGCGCCGCTTCCACCCCGGCATTCAGTGCCAGAAGATTGGTCTGGAAGGCGATTTCGTCGATAATCCCAATAATATTACTGATTTTCTGGGAGGAAGCCTCGATCCCGTTCATCGCGGTCACAGCATCGCGGACGACGCTGCCCGAATGTTCGGCATCGGCCTGCGCCTGGGTCGCGACACTCCGCGCAGCGGCGGCGCCTTCCGCGGTTTTGCGCACGGTGACGGTAATCTGATCCAACGCGGCGGCGGTTTCCTCCAAGCTGGCGGCTTGTTGCTCAGTGCGGCGGGAGAGATCGTCCGAGGCTTCGGTAATTTCCAGCGTGCCCGTGCCTACGCCATGCGTATTGACGGCAATGGCTTGCATCGTGGCTTGAAGCTTTTCCACGGTCGCATTGAAATCGGCGCGAAGTTTCTCGTACTCCGCGCTAAAGGCGGTTGTCAGACGGAAGAGCAAATTACCCTGAGAAAGATGCTCCAACCCGACCGCGAGCGCGTTAACAACGCCGGCCTGCTTCTGCGCGGCTTCGTTCCGCTCAGCCTCCATCGCCATCTCCGCCTGTTTGATGGCGGTCATGTCGGTCAAGGTCTCGACCACGAACACGGTATCGCCCGCGGTATCGCGGACCGGGACAGCCTCGATGGCGAGATAGCAATGCCGCCCAAGCGGCAGATCGCACCAGTTCTGCGCAAGCATACGTCCATCGGAATCGGCGGCATTTGCGTGCGCGTCATAAAAGTCATTGGCCTTACCGGTGGTGCCGGCGAGTACCAAATCCGCGAGGCAGGGACGCGCGGCAAGATAAAAACCGCGCCAGTGTTCCTTGGTCCCGACCACTTCGCGCGCGGTAAGGCCTGTCAGTTTTTCGCATGCCTCATTCCAGATCGCCACAGCGCCGTTGCGATCCAGTACGAACATAGGCACCGCGAGGCGGCCGATAATCTTCAGCAGGGCAGCAGCATCTTCATGCGCCGGAATTTTTGTTCGTGTCTTGCCTTGCCAAAAAAAACCCATAAACAGCGTCCCTCCCCTGACCGGCAAATTGCGGTATTTTACACGTTTGTTGTGCAAGTATCGCGCGGAATAGTTTACGTCTGATTTAATCGGTTCGGAATCGCGCCTCCAGACCGCCCCAACTTCCCTCGGCCCCGCGTTCAACGATTCCCGCCGTCATCAAAGCCCCGCGAACCGCTCCGCAATATCCGCCCAGCGCCCCCCCGAGAGAAGAAATTTCTTATCGCGCGCGCTCTGCCCCGCCTCCTGGGTCAATACGGCCGGTTTGACGCCAAGAAATTTTGCCAGCAGCCGCAAAATAGCGGCATTGGCGCGCCCATCCTCCGGCGCCGCCTGGATCGAGACGCGCAACCGCCCATCCGGCCACCCTGGCGCCGGCGCCGCGGCAATAACCGGGCCGATCTGCGCGCGCTTAGCCCCCGGATGCGCCTTAATCGCCAACACCAGCCCGGCGGAGGTTTCGGCCCAGAAGGGCGCCGGATCGCGGATGTCTGAATCGCTCATTCGTGCCTTTTTAGACAACGCGCGCTATCTGCACAGGCCCCAAAGCCCCCACGAAGCCATAAAATGGCTTATTATTATTGTAGATTTCATGAAAACCGGTTAATAACAGCCGATTGCTCTGCTGTCCGCGTCTAAAAACAAGTGAAACGATTTAAATGTTACATTGTTTGATTGCCCGCTTGGGGTCTAAGGCGTTTGCGAGCTGCCGCGCGGTGGCCCGCAGGTTTACGCACGAGACCCGGTCGGACACAGCGGTTGAATTTGCCTTGATTGGCTCAGCCTTTTTCCTCTTCGTCTTTGGTGTCTTGGTTATCTCCATCGACCAATTCTGGCAGATGACCCTGGATGATTCCGTGCGCAACGCCGCCCGCC
>DAOMCN010000317.1:0-2560 GCA_035427885.1 Acidocella sp.
GTTCTCGCTGCCTTCCGAGCGGATATAAGTCCTGGTCCATCCGCAATCGGTGATCCACGGCATGGTCTGCTATGCTGACGGCTCGGTTCTGGCGCAGCTTGGCTCGCCGGACATGCGTATTCCAATCGCCCATACGCTGGCCTGGCCGCAACGGCTAGCCACCGCCGCGCCGCGGCTCAATCTTGCCGAGGTGGCGCGGCTCGAATTCTTTCCGCCCGACGAAGTCCTGTTCCCCGCGCTGCGTCTGGCACGCGAGGCGCTGGTCGCGGGGGCGGGCGCGCCGACGGTGCTGAATGGTGCGAATGAGATTGCCGTGGCGGCGTTCCTGGAGCGCAGGATCGGCTTTCTGGACATCGCCGGGATTGTTGAGGCGGTGTTGCATCAATTCGGCGCGCCGCCGGTGCCTGACCTCAACGCCGTCCTGGCGCTCGACGCCGCCGCGCGCGCCGCCGCCCACCAGCTTGCCACCGCGAAGGCCGCATAATGACCGATACTCTGCGCTCCATCCTCGCTTTTATTGTTGACATTGGCGTGCTCGTGTTCTTCCACGAACTCGGGCATTACCTCGCGGCGCGTAGCCAGGGCGTTGTTGTTGAAGCATTTTCGATTGGCTTTGGCCCGGCGCTGGTATCCTGGCGCAGCAAGAAGACCGGCACGGTCTGGAAGGTCTCCGCGCTGCCGTTGGGCGGGTATGTGAAGATGCAGGGCTGGGGCGAGGATGTTGAGCCGGGAACGCCGGTCACGCCCGGCTCGTTCGCGGCGGCGTCCCTGCCGTCGCGCGCGCTGATCGTTGCGGCGGGGCCATTGGCCAATCTGCTGCTGGCTTATGTTGTGTTTGTCGGGCTGTTTCTGGCCATCGGGCAGGTGGTCGTGCAGCCGGTGCTGAGCAGCATCGTGCCCGGCTCGCCCGCCGCCCTCGCCGGGTTGCAGGCGGGGGACCGGGTTTTGAGCGTGGACGGCGCCAAGATCGTGGATTTCGCGGGACTGCAGAGCATCATCCTCACCCATCCCGATGCAACGGTGGATTTCTCCATTAACCGCCACGGCGTGGTGCTCGATCAAAGCGTCAAGCTTGGCGACGCGCTGGAGGGCGGCGAGAAGGTCGGCCATCTCGGGGTTGCCGGGACGCAGGCCAGCTTGCGGCATTTCTCGCTCCCCGGGGCGCTCAAAGCCTCCTGGGTGGAATGCTGGAACGACACCGTCGGGACGCTGAGCGGGCTTTATAACCTCGCGGTTCACCATCAGGGCTTGAGCGGCCTAACCGGCCCGCTCGGCATCGCCCAGATCAGCGGCCAGGCGGCGAGCCTGGGGATTGCCAGCGTGATCGGGTTGATCGCGCTGCTCTCGATCAACCTCGGCCTCGTCAACCTGATCCCGATTCCCGTCCTCGACGGCGGGCATCTGCTGTTTTACCTGGCCGAGGCGCTCTATGGCCGGCCGATTCCCGCCCGCGCCCAGGAGATCGGGCTACGCTTTGGTGTTGCCGTTATCCTGTCCTTGTTTCTTGTCACAACTTTTAACGACCTGACCCGCCTTGGCGCCGTTAACTGGGTTGCGCATCTGCTTGGCTAGTTGGCTCGCGTCGGGGTGGGCGGGGACTTGTGACCTTGCCGATCCGCCCCGCGCGTGCCAAACGCTCGCCAAGGCGAAACCACTCCGGCGCCCCGGAGGCCTGATCTGGTTTGGGAGATAGTTTATTGCTTAAGCCGCGCTCGGCCCTTCTGGCCTCCGTCTGTATTCTTCCGTCTCTGCTGCTCTGCGGCCCAGGGGGCGCTGCCTTCGCGGCGCAGCCCGCGCGCGGCCAAGCTGCGCAGCCCGTTCCCAGCGGCGGCGTCATCGCAGCGATTCGAGTCTCCGGCAACCGACGGATCGAAGCGGACACGATCTCCTCCTATATGGTTGTGCAGCCAGGCGATGCGTTCGATCCCGCGCGGATCAACGAATCGTTGAAAACACTGTACGAGACCGGGCTGTTCGCGAATGTCTCGATTACGCGGAGCGGCAATGACCTTGATGTCGCAGTGGTTGAGAATCCGACCGTCGACCAGGTTCTTTTTGCGGGCAATAAGGCGATCAACGATAAGGACGCGCTGGCCGCAATGACCCTTAAATCGCGCTCGGTCTATACCGTTGCCGCGGTCGAGGCCGACCGGCGCGCGCTGCTCGATCTCTACGCGAAGAAGGGGCACTATAACGCCACGGTGACGCCCAATGTCATCAAATTGCCTGATAACCGCGTCAACGTGGTGTTCCAGTGCAATGACGGGGCGGAAACGCTGATCAGCCGCATCACCTTCATCGGCAACGACCATTTCAGCCAGGGGAAGCTGGACGAGGTCGTCTCCAGCCGGGAGGACGCCTGGTATCGGTTCTTCTCAAGCGCCACCAATTACAGCCCCGATCGTATCGAGTACGACCAGTATCTCTTGCAAAAATTCTACGAGCATAAGGGATATGCCGATTTCAAGGTGATCAGCGCCAACGCCGCGCTGAGCCCGGATCGCAAGTCTTTCTACCTGACCTTCGACATCTCCGAAGGCCCGCGCTACCGAGTTAGCAG
>DAOMCN010000318.1:0-2549 GCA_035427885.1 Acidocella sp.
CACCTGGGTCAGCTCTTCCGGCACCAACTCCTCATCGAATAAGCCCCGCTCAACTGTCCGCTTATCCTGGACAAAGGTAGCGATCACCTCGTTCAAATCCTGCCGGCAAATGCGCGTCGCCTCTGGGCTTTTGGGCGTCGCCAAACCGTTGATCTCAATCTCGAACTTGCCCGTCGCCTCACTGAAGCCGACGTTACATTTTGCCGGATCATACCCTCCCTCGCCATAGTCAAACCCCGGCGTCGCTTCGTTATTCTGGTTTTTCGGCTTGAATTCGAACCGGGGCGCCAGGACCTGCTCCATCAACAAGCTGGCGGCGATGGCTTTGAGCGTATCATTCACCGCCTCGGTCACGGCGGCATCAGAGGCATCGGGTGCTGCAATCAGGTTAGAAAACCGCGTGCGGGTCTTGCCCGGCGCATCGCGGGTGGCCCGGCCGATAATCTGCACAATCTCGGTCAGGCTGGCCCGGTATCCTACGGTCAGCGCATGTTCGCACCAAATCCAGTCAAACCCTTCCTTCGCCATCCCCAGGGCAATGATAATATCCACATGGTCACGGTTATTCTTCTGGCCGGCATCCTTCAGCGCGGCGGCAACCCGCTCGCGTTTGGTGATGTCATCATCCACCAAATCCGCAATCCGCAGTACCCGGCCGTCCGGCCTTTTCACCAACTGAAACCCCGTTGCCGGGTCGCTCCCCTGCCACTCCCCCAGCGCTTCGATGATATGCTCCACCTCCCTGATCTTATCCTTCGTGCTTTCGCGCGAATTCACGTTCGGGATATGGATGATCGTCTTCTCATCCGGGTCCAGCACCTTCAGAATATCATCCGCATAGGCGCCGCTATAAAAGAAATACCCAATGTCGAGCTGCTTCAGATACTCATACCCGTTGAGCTGCTCGTAATAGGTATAGACCACTGTATCGAATTTACCCTCGTCCTCGGGCATCAGCACGGCCTCGGCATCGCCCCGGAAATATGAGCCGGTCATCGCCACGATGTGCACCTTATCGCGGGCGATCAACGCGCCGAGATGAGCGCCAAGCTTATTGTCCGGGTTCGCTGACACATGGTGGAACTCATCCACCGCGATCAGCCGATTATCGAAGGCCGCCACGCCAAACCTGTCCACCGCGAAGCGAAAGGTCGCGTGAGTGCAAACCAGCACCTTGTCCTGGCTCTCCAAAAAAGCCCGCACCGCGTTCACCTTGCCCCCATTATCGCCCCCCGGCGCGTTGCAGAGGTTCCATTTCGGCGCCACCTCCCAATCCGCCCAGAAGCCGTATTTGGTCAGCGATTCATCATTAAAACTGGCGCCGATGGAGCGCTCCGGCACCACGATAATCGCCTGGCGCAACCCCTGATTTTTGAGCTTATCCAGGGCAATGAACATCAGCGCCCGGCTCTTGCCCGAGGCGGGGGGCGACTTGATCAGCAGATATTGCTCGCCCCGCTTCTCATAGGCGCGCTCCTGCATGGGGCGCATGCCCAACTCATTCGTCTTGGCCGAGCGACCATTGCGGGCGTAGGAGACGGAGACTGTCGGGATGCCAGAACTCATGCCCGGCGCTCCAGAATCAAAACCCGATCAAGAACGGGAATGGCACCCTCTATCGACCAACGATTGGATATATCTTCAAACTGCATTTTGCGTTCCAGTGCCTTACCCTCTGCGATCAAAACTCGATCAAGAAACTTGCTTACCTCAGCTCATGGCTTAGCGCCTCGCGCACCAGCTCGTTCAGGCTCACCCCGCGCGCCGCCGCCGCCTGCACCGCTTGGGCATGCAACTCGCCCGGAATACGCACATTGAACTTGCCGCTGAATGAGCGATAAGGCGCAATGCCGCGCTCGCGGCAGGTGTCCAAAAACACTTGCAGCGAGATGTGCCCCTCGCGCTTCAGCCCTTCCACGCTATCGGCATAAAAATCCGCGCCGCCGGTAAGCCCCAAAAACTCCCCCCGGAACATGCCAACCTCCGGGTCAAACTGGATGACCGCCTTATGGCCATCGATCTCCAACATATTCATGGTTTTACTCCATGGTTTTCCAGCCAGCGGCGGATCGCCGCCACGGCGCCTTTGTCAGTGTCAGGCGAGGGATGCGGGCGATGGAACACCTGCACCTCTCCAAACAGCACAACGGCAACGCGCGAGCCTTCCCGCTCCAGAATTTCCGCGCCCAGCTCGGCAAACAGGGCCTCGATATCGGCCCAGCGTATTGTCCCCGATACGGGGCGGCGGAAAATGGCCTCAAGCGTTCTGGCGTGCCGCTTTTGCATCACAACTTAGTACCATAAAATGGTATCAAGTCAAGGTTAAACAAGCGCGTCCTCCTGGCCCGGCGTGGCCGTCTGGCCCGCGCGCTGCCCGCCCCGGCCCTTGGTTTTGGCGGCTTTGCCCTGCTTGGCGGTCATCTCGGTATAGAGGGCGAACAGCTTTTCCAGCCGTTCCGTGTCATTCCTGAACCGGCGGCCGACATAGATTCGTTCCAGCACCTCGTCATTGCGCTCATGCGCCGCGCGCAAATCGGCCGGCATGTTAT
>DAOMCN010000319.1:0-2545 GCA_035427885.1 Acidocella sp.
CCGCTGGCGCTGGCGGCCTGCGGACGGCGCGGCGCGCCGAACCCGCCAGGCCCGGCGGCAGATGTGATCTACCCCCACACCTATCCGGCGCAATAGACGATGGCGGATATGGCAATGAGCGGGCCGGAACCGGGCCTGCGCGATCTACTGGCGGCGCGCCCGGCTTTTACGGTGCATGCGGCCGATGGTTTATGTTTCGAGGGCGTGGCGCTGAACGCCATCGCCGATGCCTGCGGCACGCCGACCTGGGTGTACGGCGCGGACAGCATGCGCGCGCGCTACGGTGCGTTGCAGAGCGCGCTGGCCGGGGCCGGGCTGAACCTGCATGTACATTATGCAGTCAAAGCCAACGACCATCTGGCGATTCTGGACCTGTTCCGGGGGTTGGGTGCGGGCGCGGATGTGGTCAGCCTGGGTGAACTTCTGCGGGCGCAAAAAGTGGGGATTGGCGCGTCCGATGTGGTGTTCTCCGGGGTCGGCAAGTCGCCGGTTGAGCTGGAGGCGGCGATTGCCGCCGGGATCGGACAGATCAACGTCGAGAGCGGCGAAGAGCTGGACATGATCAACGCAGCCGCCGGGAAGGTCGGACGTGTCGCGCGGGTGGCGCTGCGGATGAACCCGGATGTCGATGCCGGGACGCATGAGAAAATCACCACCGGGCTGGCGGACAATAAATTCGGCATTCCGGTGCAGGATATTTTGCGGCTTTACGCCTATGCGGCGGGGCTGGAGCATGTGCGGCCCGTCGGGATCGCGCTGCATATCGGTAGCCAGATTCTCTCGCCCGAGCCTTATGCACAGGCTTACGCGCTAGCGCGCGAGATGGTGCAAACGCTGAGGGCGGCGGGGCTGGAGGTCTCAGTGCTCGACCTTGGCGGTGGTCTGGGGATTGGCTATGGCGACGAGCCGGGGATTTCGCTCGACGCCTTCGCCCATACGGTGCGGCGCGAGGTCGGCGGACTTGGCGTTCAGCTTTTGCTGGAGCCGGGGCGGTATCTGGTGGGGCCGGCGGGGCTGTTGCTGGCGTCGGTGATCCTCGAGAAACGTACGGCGCATAAGCGCTTTGTCGTGCTGGACGCGGCGATGAACGATCTGGCGCGACCCTCGCTCTATGACGCATGGCACGGGATTTTGCCGGTGTCGGCAGTGGATTTTGTTGGCCCCGTGTCGGCTGTGGATATCGTCGGGCCGGTCTGCGAGAGTGCGGATTGTTTCGCAACGGGGCGGGAGATGCCCGATTTGCCGGCCCAGTCGCGGGTCGCCATTCTCGACGCCGGAGCTTATGGCGCGGTGATGAGCAGCACGTATAACGCGCGGCCCAGGGCGGCGGCGGTGCTGGTCGATGCGGGGCGGTTCAGCGTGATCACGCCGCGGCAGAGCATCGAGGCGCTGTGGGCGGGCGAGTTCCTGCCTGTGGGTTAGCTCCCCGGCGCCATTGCGGCCATTGCCGGGGGGCCGAATTGCAAGATCAGCCCGGCGGCGAGTAGGACGACAAGGCCTAGGGCGATTTCCAGGTTGATGTTGCGCAGGAGTTGCGCCCGCGTGGCGGGCAGAGCGGGCGTCAGACTTGCGCGGTTCTGCGCCGCCAGCGCGATCAGCCCGCCCAGCAGCAGAAATTTCACTAGGGCGATCAGGCCGTAGGACGAGGTCAGCAACGCCAAGGGCGTGCCGATCAGGAGGTAGGATTGCACGCCTGCCGTGACGATCAGGGCGGCAACACAGGCGATGCCCAGGGGCGAGAAATTCTGCGCGAGACGGGCGGCGGCGGCGGGCGGGAGGCGGCGCAGCGCGAGGTGCAGCGCCGGGAGGGAGCCCAGCCATGCGGCACCGCTAGCGAGATGGGCGAGCGAGGCGAGGAGAAGGACAAGGCCGATGGTCCCGGTCATCGCGCCGCCGTGGCCGAGCCAGGATTCGGCGAGGGTCCCGGCCAAGGCAAGGAGGGCGGCGGGGCGCGCAAAGCCCCACTGGAAAATCAGCACGGCGAGGAGCAGGGCCGCGCCGCGCCCCAGGAGCAACGCGCCAAAGCGGGTGTCCTGTACAACAATCGGCGCGGCGGCGGTGATGTCCGACCAGCTTTGCGCGGCGGCGAAATCCGCGGTTTGCAGAACGAACCAGACGCCCCCCGCCAGCAGCGCCAGCGCCAGCATGGACCAAGCCAGGCGCTTCAGTCCCGCGAGCTTTTCGCCGCGAAGCAGGGTCGCGGACAGGAAGATCGTGCCGAACACGCCGAACGATCCCGCCATGTTCAGCCCACGGCATAAGCCGCGCAGCAGGGTCCAGGCGGGACCTTCCATGCTACGGGGAGACTACGGTGAAGCTGAAGCTGCCGTGGGTGTGGTGGGTGTCCACCGAGACGGCGTGCCAGATGACGGTGTATTTTCCAGACGCGGTGATATGCAGCGGGACCGTCATCTCGTTCTCATGGCCGGGCACGGGGCGCGGTTTGGCGGTCTGCACAGCCTTGCCCCCCGCGCCAGTTACCGTGACGGTACAAAAATGCGTCTCCAGCCCCTCGGTGTAGGTCAGCAGCAGGTTAGAAGGCGGG
>DAOMCN010000320.1:0-2485 GCA_035427885.1 Acidocella sp.
GCGTAAGCTGGACGCGTTCTCAACCTCCAACTCCTCGGCGAGGCTGAGCAGGTCGGTGGGCGTTTTGGCCTTGAGTTCGGCGAGATGCATAGAGGGTCCGATCGGTGGCGCGGCGTTGAGCCGGGTCGAAATAGGCGGTTGGGAAAAATGCAAGCCCACTAGGGGCCGCGACGGCGCGAATGGCCTAAGCCGGTTATTGCGAGGTTTGCCCGCAAACGTCAAGTAACCCCCAGCTGGAGCCCAACCTACCGGACAACAACCGCGATGACGATGATCATAAACAGGATCGTCGGCACCTCATTGGCAATCCGGTAGAATTTCTCCGGCTTCGTATTGGCGTCGTTAAGAAAATTGCGCCGCCATTTGGAACAGGCGCCGGTAAAACCGCTCATCAGCAGGATGCAGACCAGCTTGGTCCACCACCACGGGGCAGACCAGTCCACAGCGCCAGGGGTGAGCACGAGAAGAATACCAAAAAGCCAGGTCGAAACCATCGCAGGCGTGGTGATCTGCTGAAGCAACCGCCGCTCCATGACCTTGAAGCGCGCGGATTCCGCCGTCCCCGGCGCCACCTGGCAATGGTACACATAAAGCCTGGGCAGGTAGAACAACCCGGCCATCCATGCGGTGAAGCTCATGATATGAAACGCCAGCTCCCAGCGGAACCAGGGGGCGAGAGCGAGAATCGTCATGCGAGGACTCCGAAAAGCGCGTTCAGATCGCGCAAGATGGCGGTCGCACCGGCGGCGAGCAGATGCGCCCCATCGCCATGCGGCGCGAATCCGTAACAAATCATGCCCGCCGCAACGGCGGCAGTCACCCCGAGCGGGCTGTCTTCAAGGACAATGCAGCGCCCAGGCGCCGTATTGGCCGAGGCAGCGGCAGCAAGATAAACATCCGGGGCGGGCTTGGGCCGGCCCCCTTTGGCGACAACGCTGGCCGCCGCATGGGTACGCCCTTCGGTCAGCGCCGCAAGCCCGGTGCGCGCGAATTTAACCGCCATCTCCTCGTCAGACGAATTGGAGGCAACCCGCCAGTCGATGCCCCGCGCGTTGACGCCTTCCAGCATTTCGCGCGCGCCGGGGATGAGCCTGGATTGGGTGGAAAGCATCAGAATGAGCTTTTCCGCCAGTTCAGCGCGCCAGCCCTCAGGCAAGCGACGACCAAGATGGTTCTCAATCACCGGCTGCATATCGATGATCGACATGCCCAGGAAGATGTCATGGCTCTCAGCCTCGGTCATCTCCCAGCCAAGTGCGGTGAGTTCGGCAGCAATCAGCGTGGAGGCGATGCCCTCACTGTCGATCAACACGCCATCGCAGTCAAAAATAATCAGATCAGGACGCAGGATAACGCTCCCATGGACAATTTTTATGTATCGCGCCGCAAGCGCGCCCGGCCAGGTGCGAACACAGCCCAGGCGAATTGCTCCGCCGCACCAGCGCCGCCAGCGCCCCGATGAACGCCGGGTCGTCATTGGCCACGCGGGCGCGGAAATAGGCCGGAACCTTATGGTGTGCGGCCAGTTCGCGGTTTTCGATGTCCAACTCGACCAGCGTCTCGATATGGTCGGACACAAAGGCAATCGGCACCAACAAAACCGCGATCTGATCCACCCCCGCCTGCTCGATGGCCTCGACCGTACTGGGCGAGAGCCATTTTTGCGGCGTGGCGCGCGACTGGTAGCAAATCTGATGCTCGATTTCCCGATCCTTGAGCCGCGCCATCACCGCGGCTGTGGACCCCTCAACCTCGGATTGGTAAGGATCTCCGGATTTGACGATACTCTCAGGCAACCCATGCGCGGAAAACAGCAGCCGCAGCTTCGCCCCCGCGGGTAAGGCGGATTTGGCGCGCGCGATGTCCTCATCGAGCAACGCCGCCAGCGCGTCCGCATAGGCCGGATCGTTGAAATAACAGCAGATTGTCGTCGTCGCCTTGACCAATCCAGCCTTCGCCGCCTGCTCGTGCCAATCGTTGAGCGAAGATCCGGTCGTGGTCGTCGAAAACTGCGGATAAAGCGGCAAAAGCAGGATCCGGTCAGGGTTATAGGCTTTAACTTCCTTGATCGTTTCCGCGGCAAAGGGATGCCAGTAGCGCATGGCGATGAAGCATTTATGATCCTCCCCAAGCGCCTTCTCCAAAGCTGACGCCTGCTTTTGCGTCAGATCGAGGAGGGGAGATTTACCACCCAGATAAGCGTAGTTCGCCATCGCAGCCTTGGCGGAAGACGCGGCGATCAACCGCGAGAGCCAGAACCGGATAAAAATCGGCGCCCGAATAATCGCCTTGTCCGAGAATAAATTGACCCGAAACGGCTTGATTGCAGCCGGGCTGTCCGGTCCGCCAAGGTTAAACAATACAATGGCGGTTTTCATGCGGCGCGAATCAAATCCATCAGTTGCGCCACATGTTCGGGGGGAACATCCGGCGTAATGCCGTGGCCGAGATTAAAGATGTGGGGCGTCCCCCGAAATGCTTCAAG
>DAOMCN010000321.1:0-2473 GCA_035427885.1 Acidocella sp.
CATGATGGATTTTATGTCGGTGCGTTTGGGCATGGGGCAGAATCCTTAATCGAAGCCGGGGAGCGGCAGCTTGTGCGCATCGATACGCGCGCGGAACTCCGGGCTGATATTGTGCAGGTCTACAAGGTCGACCCTGTAGGCAAGGGGCGCTTCCTCAAAGGCATCGACCAAGAGTGCTGTGGTCGAGGATGGCAGCTTGGCACCAGCGTCAATGGCGATGTCGAGGTCGGAGCCGCGCCGCGTGCTACCTTTTGCGCGCGACCCGAAGACCCAGATTTTCGCGACTGGAAGCCTGTCACGCAGAATGTTTTGGATGAGGGTTAGATCGTCTTGCGAAAGATCAAGCATTTTGCTGGGCTTCGATCTGAGTTGCCAGATGCCGCGCCGCCACGGCGAAGGCGGGAATTTTTTCCACGACCTCGCGCGCTTTGGCCTCGTCATAGGCGTGGCTGGTGGCGTTGCGTGCGTCGCGGAATTCCGTCCAGATATCCCAACTCTCCGCCAGCAGGCCGCGCTCGTAGCCGAGCCGGATAAGGTTGGGGAAAGACAGTTGATGCACGCCAGCCGGCTCGGATGTTTCGAGATAACGGCGTAAAAACTTGTGTGTCAGCTCATAGGAGTATTCAAAACGCTGAATGCAGGCGTCGCGGATCAACGCGTCCGCCGGCGCCTGGCCGCGTGCCGCCAGGGCTGTATCCAATGTTGCGAGCGCACGGTGCAGGGGTGTTAGATCGATCACCCCATCATCTCGAAGAAGCGGGTAAACAAATGCGCGCTATCGCTCGGCCCAGGCGAGGCTTCCGGATGGTACTGCACGGAAAACACGCGCTTGGCCTCGCAGGCGATGCCCTCGTTCGAGCCGTCGAACAGCGAAACATGCGTGACCGTAACACCTTCGGGCAGCGATTTATCGTCCACCGCGAAACCGTGATTCTGCGCGGTGATCTCCACCCGCCCGGTGCTCAGATCCTTCACCGGCTGGTTGGCGCCGCGATGGCCGCGCTCCAGCTTGTAGGTTTTGGCGCCCAGCGCATGCGCAAGCAGCTGGTGCCCGAGACAGATCCCGAAAATCGGGATTTGCCGCGCCATGACACCCTGGATCGTCGGCACCGCGTATTGCGCCGTCGCCGCCGGATCGCCGGGACCGTTCGAGAGAAACACGCCGTCCGGCTTATGGCGCAGAATATCCTCGGCGGTCGCGCTCGCCGGCACCACCGTCACCTTGCAGCCGGCGGAAGCCAGCGAGCGCAGGATGTTGCGCTTCGCCCCATAATCCACCGCGACGACATGCTTCCTCGTCGCCGGCTCGCTGAAACCCTGCGCCCAGCTCCAGGTGCCGCCGGTCCAGGTATAGGCCTGAGTGCAGGAAACCTCCTTCGCGAGGTCGAGCCCGTCCAATCCGCCCCAGGCGGCGGCCGCGGCGGCCAGCGCCGGAATATCGAACCGGCCATCGGCCGGGTAGGCGAGCACCGCGTTCGGCGCGCCGAGGTCGCGGATGCGCAGGGTGAGCGCCCTGGTATCCACGCCGGCGATGCCGGGGATGTTCATCTTTTTGAGCCAGGTATCGAGATCTGCAGTCGCGCGATAGTTGGACGGCGCGGTCGGGTCCTCCTTCACCACCAGCCCGCGCGCCCAGATCTGCGACGCTTCGAGATCCTCGGCATTCGCACCGGTATTGCCGATATGCGGGAAGGTGAAGGTGACGATCTGCCCGGCATAGGATGGGTCGGTCAGCGTCTCCTGATACCCGGTCATGCCGGTGCAGAAGCACAGCTCGGAGGGCTGCGATATGCCGTGCGCGCCAAAACCATGGCCCCAGAACACGCTGCCATCGGCCAGCACCAAGGCGGCGGTCGCCCCCGGCGGCGCGTCACCCTCCGGTGCGGCGGGCGCCAGATCGGCCATCGCGAGCCCGGTCGCGGCGGAAATCGCCGGCCAGTGGCGGGACGGGATGGCCCCGGCGGCGCGCCATTTTCGGATGGCGTCGGGGCTCACCCCTGTTAGAGTGGCGGCGGCGTCCGCCCCGCCTAAGCGCTCGATCAGCTCTGCGATGGAAATTGCCATGAAATCGTGCTACCGGATTTTTTCTCCGGCTTCAATCTGATAATGCAACGCCGGAAATGATTTCCAAAGGAGTTTTGCCGATGAGTTTGCGGGAGCAAATTACCGCCGCCACGAAATCCGCCATGCTGGCGCGCGACGCGGCGCGGACCTCCACCCTGCGGATGATCCAGGCGCGGCTGAAGGATACGGATATCGCCGCACGGCCGAGCGGGGTGACGGAAGTGCCGGATGCGGAGATTTTCGCGATGCTGCGCTCGATGATCAAATCCCGTCGGGATTCGGTCACCCTCTACCGCCAGGGCGGGCGCGAGGAGCTCGCCGCCAAGGAAGAGGCGGAAATCGCGGTGATCGAGGAATTCCTGCCGCAAACGCTGACCGGCCCGGCGCTGGAAGCGGCGGTGCGCGAGGC
>DAOMCN010000322.1:0-2468 GCA_035427885.1 Acidocella sp.
ATATCGTTTTAGCTATCGATTAAGGACTTCCCGACGCAAGCCGCCTGCCGAGAAACCCGCTGTGTTGCGGCAATATCCGCGATCGCATCGTATAAAATGCGCGCTCCGGGGGAGAGCGGTCTGCCGGAAAGCCGCAGCAACCCGTAGGGTTCCAGGCACATATCCTGCTTGAGATCTAGAATCCGAAACCGCCCGACGCCAGAGAGCAACTTCGCCACCTGCTTCTCCATGGCGGTAATCGCGTCAGACCGATCCACCATCACCATCGCCATCACAGCAGAGGTGGAATTGATCACGTTTTCAAGCGCACCAAGACCCGCCGAGAGATACGCCCGCTCGATTACCTGACGCAAAGGCGTGCCGCGCGGTTGCAGCACCCAGACGCAAGCGGCAAGATCGCGGAAAGTCAGGTCCTTGCGCCCGGCGAGCGGGTGTCCCTCGCGGCATAGAAAATGAATATTCTCTCCCCAGAGCTCCTGATATTCAAACTGCGCCAATTCCATATCGTGGGGAATCCGCGCCAGGCTGAAATCAATCGCCCCCTCCAGCAATCTGTTGGCCAGCATATCGCTGACATCAAGCTCGACCGTGATTCGCAGGCTCGGGTGGGTCTTGCGTACTCGGTCAATGGCCTCAACAAGCAACTCTACCATCGGCGCCATCACCGTGCCCACCGTAACCGTCCCGGCATCGCCATTCGAGAAGGCCGCGATTTCCTCCCCCGCCTGAACGAGCGTACGCAAGACAACCTTGGCGCTGCGAATCAGCATCTCACCCTGAACATTCGGCGAGAGCCCACGCGGGTGCCGCTCGAACAAGGGGAGTCTCAGGATGTCTTCAATTTCCGCCAGGAGCTTTGATGCCGCAGGCTGGGCAATGCCCATTTCCTCCGCCGCACGGTGCAAATTGCGCTGTTCATCCAGCGTCACCAACAGCCTTAAGTGCCGCAATTTCAGGCGCGAGCGTAAGAACCATTCTTCCGCAAGACGGTAGGCCATACTATTTCCCAATATTTTATTTTATCTGAACGGAATTAATAATAGCCTTTTTGTTATTGTATTTCGAGAGAATTATATAAAAAACTATCTTCGAGCGTCTCTATCCGGCGGTCACGGCAAGGTCATACGCAACCACAGCTGCGCGGGCCTGGGCACCGACCTCGGCCGCGGTGCGCCCCGGCACATAAAGGCTTGTGCCCAGCCCGAACACCCGCACCCCGACGCGCATGAAGGCGGAAAAATCCGCGGTCCCTACCCCGCCAACCACGCCAATTCGTGCATCTTGCGGCAATACAGCGCGGATAGCGGCGATGCCGGCCGGACCAAGAACAGAGGCCGGGAAGAATTTTAAGAGCGACGCCCCAGCACGCAGGGCCAGAAACGCTTCGCTTGGGGTAAATACACCCGGCATAGCGACCATGCCCCGTACAGCTGCTGCCTGGAGGACGGCCGCGTCCGTATTCGGCGACACCACCAGCCTCCCCCCGATATTCGCCAACGCTTCTACTTCGGCAGCACGAAGCACCGTTCCCGCGCCTACCAGGAGGGAAGGCGGCGCCACGCGCAACAGCCGCGCGATAGATTTCAGCGCATCAGGAGAATTAAGCGGCACCTCAATCGCCTCCACCCCCGCCTCGATCAACGCCCCGCCGACAGCCTCTATGTCGTCGGGCGTGATCCCCCGCAAAATAGCAACAAGCTGGCGGCGGAGCGCCGGCCAGGGAGCCGCGGGCATAAACTCGCTCATGGTTGCATCTCCGTGTTATGCAGCAGACGTGCGGCCTCTAGCAGCCCTTTGCGCACCATCGTATCTGCATCCAGGTTCAAAACCTGAATACCCGCCAGCGCAAATACACGCGCATAAAGAATAGCCTGAGGTCCTGAGGCGATGAGGCGAATCTCATTCTCCGGCTTAAGACAACGCAATACCGCCCCCACATCCGCACCGATCAGCAGACCAGAAAGCCGAGCCGCCGCCGCCAAAGGCGACATGCCTGAGACAAGCGCGGCGGCCCTCACAGAGAGCAGGCTGTGCAAGAGAAATTCAGGCTTTTTCAGGCAAACCTGCGCGGCTTGGATAAATTCCGGCGCTTTGGGATCAACAAAATCTCCTTCGTGCAAACCATGACGAAGTACCGAATATCGGCTCAGCAATTGATAGACCTCTCCGGTCATGGACGAGAAAAAGTCTACGACTTGCCCCGTCTGTACCGTGACCCATTTGCAATGCGTCCCAGGGAGACAAACCAGACCTGAAAATTCAGGGAAAGATGCCGTAAAGCCCAGCATCTGGGTTTCCTCACCGCGCATCACGTCGGCTGCGTCCAAATCCCGTCGCACCAGGCCGGGCAGGATATGCGCTTCGAAGCTTGTCGGAGCACGAACAGCATAATCGGAGAGTTTCACCAGCGTTGTCGGAACCGCAAGGTAAGGCGCCTCGCGCCAGCCATTGCGGGCACCCGCCATACC
>DAOMCN010000323.1:0-2461 GCA_035427885.1 Acidocella sp.
GCCGCCGCCGATCTCGCCTTGGGGGCGATGGTGGGGGAGGGGCTGAAACTGATCCGGGCACGGCCGTTCAACCATACCGGGGCCGGGCAATCCGCCGATTTCGTGGTGCCGGCTTTTGCCCGGCAGGTCGCGCGGATTGCCGCCGGCTTGCAGGCCCCGGTGATGCAGGTCGGCGCGCTGGATCCGCTGCGGGATTTTCTCGACGTGCGCGATGTCTGCGACGCCTATGTCGCCTGCCTGCAGCGCGCCGCGGAGCTGCCGCCGGGTGTGGTGTTCAACATCGGCTCCGGCGCGCCGAGGCGGATCGGCGATATCCTGCAGCGCCTGCTGGAATTGGCCGGGGTGCAGGCCGAGATCACCACCGGATCGGCCTTGCTGCGGCCCTCGGAGATACCGGTCGCTTGCGGCAATGCCGGAAGAGCGAGGCAATTGCTTGGCTGGACGCCGAAAATCCCGTGGGACGAAACCTTGGCCAGCGTGCTCGAAGGCTATCGGCAAACCGAGCGCCTGCCCGCATTGTGACTCGCCTAAGCGCTGCGCAGCCCGAGTTACCTTTTCGATAAGTAATCTGTCGCGCGGTGGACATCCTGTGGGAGCGGCAAATCTAACGCCTAAGGGCTTGTCGGAATTGGCCCTGGGAGAGTTGCATGGTGACCGAGACGGACCTGACCGGGTACGCGCTGATCAATAACCCCTTGTTGAACAAGGGAACTGCCTTTGACCAAGTCGAGCGGGACCGGTTCCATCTCAACGGCTTGCTGCCGCCGCATGTCGGCACGCTCGAGGTTCAGGTCGAGCGCCGGTTGCAGGTGTTGCGGCGTTTCGAGACGGATTTTCAGCGCTACGCCTACTTACGCGACCTGCAAGACACCAACGAGACCCTGTTCTACGCGCTGCTGACCCGGCATATCGGGGAGGTGCTGCCGCTGGTCTACACCCCGACGGTGGGTGAGGGCTGCCAACGCTTCTCGGAAATCTGGCGCAAGCCGCGCGGGGTGTTCCTCTCCTATCCCAATAAGGAACGGATCGCCGATATCCTCGCCGATCCGCAATATGACGAAGTTCGTGTGATCGTGGTGACCGATGGTGAGCGGATTCTCGGGCTCGGCGATCAGGGTGCCGGTGGGATGGGCATTTCGATCGGTAAGCTCGCTTTGTACACGGCTTGCGGCGGCATCCGGCCCGAGCATACCCTGCCTATCCTGCTGGATGTCGGCACGAACAACCAGGAGCGGCTGGAGAGCCCGCTCTATATCGGCTGGCGCCATGCCCGTATCGAGGGCGAAGCCTATGACGAATTCGTCGAGGCGTTCGTCTCCGCAGTTACGGCGCGCTGGCCGAATATTCTGCTGCAATGGGAGGATTTCGCCGGGCGTAATGCCGGGCGGCTGCTGCAGCGCTATCGCGACCGGCTCTGCACCTTCAACGACGATATCCAGAGCACTGCGGCGGTCGCCGCCGCGACGCTGCTCTCCGCACTCGCCGTCACCGGCGAAAAGCTGGTGGATCAGCGTATCGTCATGCTGGGTCTGGGCGCGGCCGGGCGGGGCATCGCCGATCTGCTGGTTGAGATCTGCGAAGAGGACGGGCTTTCGAGCGAGCAGGCGCGGGCGCGATTCTACGCGATCGGCCGGCATGGCCTGCTGCTGGAGGATGTCGAGGGCGTGCATGACGATCAGCGCGACTATGTCCGGCCGCGCCGCGGTGTTGAGGGCTGGGGCGTCTCCGGCGAGGTCGGGCTGCTGGACGTGGTGAAGCACGCCAGGCCGACGGTGCTGATCGGCACGGCCGGGCAGGCGGGCGCATTCGACGAGCAGGTGATCCGCGAGATGGCAAAACATGTCGAGCGGCCGATCATTCTGCCGCTCTCCAACCCGACCTCGAAGAGCGAGGCGATGCCCGCCGATTTGATGCGATGGACCGACGGCAAGGCGATCATCGGCACGGGCAGCCCGTTCAAGCCGGTCGAGGTGAACGGCCGACAAGTGCCGATCGACCAGACCAACAACGCCTACATTTTTCCCGGCATGGGGCTTGGCATTCTGGCTTCCGGCGCGCGCCGCGTGAGCGGGGCGATGTTCATGGCCGCCGCCAAGGCGCTGGCCGCGAAGTCGCCGGCCCTGCAGGATAAGAACGGCCGGCTGTTGCCACCGTTAGAAGCGCTGCGCGATGTCTCGCTCGCGGTCGGCATCGCGGTCGCCAACCAGGCATTCGATGACGGGCTGGCAACGGTTGACGAAACGCAGCCGATCGAACAGCGTCTGCGCCAGATGATGTGGGTGCCTGCCTATCGTGAACTCACGTTGAAAAAGAACTCGTAACGGAAACGTCATATGTCAAGTTTACCCGCGAAATTCGAACTCACCCCGCAATTTCTATCGCTTGAAGACGCCGCCAAGCAGGATATCGCGCAGGGATTGTTGCAGCACCAGGCCCGTCTGTCGCCGAAATATTTCTATGA
>DAOMCN010000324.1:0-2447 GCA_035427885.1 Acidocella sp.
AATCTGCTCAGAAGGCAGCGAGAACAATCTTGCAGCTTCAATGACTTCCAAGCCTTTATTCATCATCGTCGCGCTGTCGATAGAGATCTTCGCGCCCATCGACCAGACCGGATGGCGCAGCGCGGCTTCGGGCGTGATGGCGCGCATGTCTTCGTATTTATGGGTACGAAACGGCCCGCCGGACGCGGTCAGGATGATCTTGTCCACCGCCTTTGCGTTGCCATCGGCCATCGCCTGCATAATGGCATTATGTTCCGAATCGACTGGCAGCAGCGTCGCGTTAGCCTGCGCCACGGCGCGCAAAAACACATCCCCCGCCGAAACCAAGGCTTCCTTGTTAGCAAACGCGATGGTCCCGCCATGTTGCACCGCCGCCAGCGTCGGCTCCAGCCCAGCAAGACCGGTGATGGCGGACATGCTCCACTCCACCGGCAAGGCCGCAGCGTGGATCACCGCTTGCCGTCCGGCGGCGCAGGCGAGACCAGACCCGCTCAACGCCTCGCGCAGCGCGGGCAGCAGCCCCTCTTCCGAGATCACCGTGATCTCGGGACGGAATTGCTTCGCCTGTTCGGCCAGAAGCATAACATTGCGCCCGCCGATGAGCGCGCGAACTTGGTAAGCCTCAGGATTTTCAGCCACAATATCAAGAGTTTGCGTGCCGACGCTCCCAGTAGAGCCCAACACGGACAAAGTCTTTACCCCCATAACGGCACGCCTCCATGTACGCTCAGCGCCAGGATGACCGCCACCGGAGCGGCGGTCAGGAAGCCGTCCAACCGGTCGAACAGCCCGCCATGGCCGGGAATGGTGTTCCCGGAATCCTTCACGCCAAGTTTGCGCTTGATCGCGCTTTCCAGCAAATCCCCACTTTGGGCGAAGACGCTCAACAAAAATCCAGCGGGCAATGCCGCCAGCACGATGCCATGCCCCCGCCCCGCCAGCAGCGCTCCGGCCAGCCCGCCGATGAGCAGCCCGCCGAGCGACCCGCTCCAGGTCTTGCCGGGCGAGATGCGCGGCGCCAGCTTCGGCCCGCCGATCAAGCGACCCACGAGATATGCGCCTATATCGGTGCTCCAGATGACGACGACGAGAAAGAGCGTGTCGATCAGCCCGGCACCCGGCTGCAGACGCAGCCAGAGCAGCGAGACCCCGCCAATGCCCGCATACGGGATGCCATAAGCCGCGAAACGGCTGAGCGAGAAACCGGCGAGGACGCTCATGGCCAGCACGGCCAGCAGCCCGGCAAATACCCCGCCCTTGACCCCGCAGATCCAGACGACCCCAAGCATTGCGCCGAGCAAGATGGGCCTGCGCAGCTGCGCGAGCTTACCCCATTCCAGCCCAAGCCCAACCAGCGCGACGCCGATCAGCGCCCTCCAGGCCCAGTCCCCCTCGGCCAGACAAAGCAACGCAATCGGCCCCAGCACGGCGGCAGATGCGGCGCGGATCCCGAAATCCGACCATTTCGAGCTTTTCGGAGCGCTCACGTCAGACAGGGCGTGCGCCAAATCGCCGCTCCCTTGTGGCATAAACCTGCAAGGCGCGAGCGAGTTCCTCCGCCCCGAAATCCGGCCACAGAATATCGGTGAAATACAACTCCGCATACGCGAGCTGCCAAAGCAGGAAATTGGAAATCCTGACCTCCCCGCTGGTGCGGATCAGCAGGTCTGGATCGGGGATACCACTGGTGGAGAGCAGGAAAGCAAAATTCTGCTCAGTCAGCGCCTCGGGCGCGATACCCGCGACCATAGCGCGGCGCGCCGCAGCGACGATATCCGCCCGCCCGCCGTAGGAGAGCGCCATCACCAGGGTCAGCCTGGTATTCTGCGCGGTTTTCTCCTCCGCGCGCGCCAGCTCATACGCGAGATTTGGGCCAAAGCGCTCGCGCTCGCCGATGACCTTGAGGCAAACGCCCTCCTCGTGCAGCTCGTCCAGCTCGCTGCGTAAAAAATGCTTCAGCAGAAAGGTCAGATCGGCGACCTCCTCGGGCGGGCGCTGCCAGTTCTCCGAGGAGAAGGCGAAGAGCGTCAGATAGCCGACCCCTTGTGCCGTCGCCGCCTCGATGGTGCGCCGCACCGCCTTGGCGCCTTCGCGATGCCCGGCAATGCGCGGCAGCCCGCGCGCTGCCGCCCAGCGCCCGTTGCCGTCCATGATGATGGCGACGTGCCGTGGTACGAGGGTCATGAAAACATTATACCTGGCGGATGTCCTTTTCCTTCTCGGCGAGGCTCTCGTCGAGGCGCTTGATATAGGCGTCTGTCAGCTTCTGTATCTCTTCGGACCAGTGCCGCTCGTCATCCTCGCTGATGTCATGCTTCTTTTCCATCGCCTTGATCTGCTCCATGCCGTCGCGGCGCACGCCGCGTACCGCGATACGCGCGCTCTCGGCATATTTGGCGGCCGTTTTGGCCAGCTCATTGCGGCGCTCCTCGGTCAGCATCGGCAGC
>DAOMCN010000325.1:0-1171 GCA_035427885.1 Acidocella sp.
TCAGCCAGGCTGGGCGGCGCCGTCAGCACGCCGGTTTCCAGATAGTCCGCGACTTGTTTCAGGAACCACGGGCGGCCATAGGCGCCGCGGCCGATCATCACGCCGTCCGCACCGGAGCGGGCGAGCGCCTCGGCGGCGCGCGCCTCGCTGGTGATGTCGCCGTTCACGATCACCGGGATGCCGACCGCCTGCTTCACCTGCGCGATGAAATCCCAGTTGGCGCTGCCCTCGTAGAATTGCTGGCGGGTGCGGCCATGCACGGTCACCATCGCGATGCCCGCCGCCTCGGCGATGCGCGCGATCGTGGGGGCATTCAGGCTGGCATGGTCCCAGCCCATGCGCATCTTCAGCGTCACCGGCACGTTCACGGCGCGCACGGTGGCGGCGAGGATCCTGCCCGCCAGGGCCTCGTCGCGCATCAGCGCCGAGCCGGCGGACTGGCCGACCGCCACTTTTTTAACCGGGCAGCCGAAATTGATGTCGATGAGATCGGCACCCTGGCCGACCGCGATGCGCGCCGCCTCGGCCATCGCCTCGGGCTCGCAGCCGGCGAGCTGCACGGCGGACGGGCCGCCCCCGGCGACGACCTCGGCCATGCGCATCGTGTTGCGATTCTCCCGCACCATCGCCCAGGAGGCGATCATTTCGGAAACCACGAGCCCGGCCCCCTCCGCCTTGGCGAGGGCGCGGAACGGTAGGTCGGTCACGCCAGAGAGCGGGGCGAGGATCACCGGGCGCGCCAGCGTGACGGCGCCAATGCTAATCGGGTGGATAAGGGGTTGCCAGGAACTGCTCATGATTTGTGCAAAGTAACCCCGCGCCGCGCGCCGCGCAATTGGCTGTAGGCAAGGTTAAAGTAAGCAGCCGCTTTTTGAAAAAAGCGGCACCAAAAACTTCTTTAATGGCGGGTCATGGGTTGGGGCGGCGGCGGAGCGTATGGCCCAGCGGAGTAAAAAGTCCTTTTGCTTCTTTTTCTTCAGAAAAAGAAGTGCTTCCTTCCTCTTTTGACAAAGATTGACGGGGCAGGGCCCCGCCGTCACATCAGCCGTCACGCAATTCTGGAGCAGCCATGATCCCCCGTATCGGTACCGGTTTCGATGTCCATGCCTTGGCCGAAGGGCGGCCGATGATTTTATGCGGGGTTACCGTGCCGCATGAGCTGGGGCTGGCC
>DAOMCN010000325.1:1181-2428 GCA_035427885.1 Acidocella sp.
CACGACCCGCTGACCGTGTTCCGGCGCAGCCGCGCCGATGTCGGCATCCATGCGTTGTGCGACGCGATCTATGGCGCGCTGGCGGAGGGCGATATCGGCCGGCATTTTCCGCCCTCGGAGGCGAGCTGGAAGGATGCCGACAGTGCCCGCTTCCTGCGGCATGCGGCCGAGCGTATCGCCGCGCGCGGCGGCCGGCTCGCCAATGCGGATATCACGATCATCTGCGAGCGTCCGAAGATCACGCCGCACGCGCCGGCGATGCGGGCGCGCCTGGCCGAGCTGCTCGGCGTGTCGATCGACCTGATTTCGGTTAAGGCTACTACAACCGAGCGCTTGGGTTTTCCCGGACGCGGTGAGGGCATCGCCGCGCAGGCGGCGGCGTTGGTGCTGCTGCCGGGGTAGCAGGATGCTGCAGCAATGCTGCCGAGGCAGGAAGGGGCATGAAAAACACTTCATTACACCTGCGATTTAGCATTGCTGCACTGCGCAAACGCAGTTTGCACAGGTTGGCGGTTCCGACCTATATCCTATTCCAGCGGGGTGAGCTTGCTCCCCTGCTTTCTTGGACGTTTCCTCCCTAAACTTGGCGGCGCTTCGGCGCCGCCTTTTTTTTGTTTTCGTGGGGCGCGCGCGACGGGTGTAAAAATTAACCATTTATAGGTTAATTTTCCGGCGACGAGCGGCCGGTGAAGAGTTGGAGGAAGTGGGGGGCTTCTGTTGCCCGGTGCCCCCCGAACCGCGCTTAGCTACTGTTTAGGCAGCGACCGCGAATGCAACGTTGTTATCGTTCGCATTTAAGATATAGCCCGATAACGGCGGAACCATGCCGAGCGAAAGATGGGTCTTTACCACGCGTGTCGAGCCTATTTCGCCCCCATATCTCCAGGTCCAACGTCGCGACACCGCCGCTCCGTAACACCCGGAACCAGGCGCCCTGATGACGAAGCGGCGTAAACCGCGAAGTCTGAATCAGGCCGCCCAGATAATGGTGGAGGCGCCGGGTACCGCCCCCGGGTCCACAACGTTTATTCCACGCATCGTTTATCGCCGTAGCCGGCGGACCGGCAAAGTCTATATAGGCATTTTCCCCGGGATGTGAAAGAGAGGCGTTATGAGCCTGACCGAAGAGCAGATAAACGCCATCGCCGCCGCCCGGGCGGAGCCAAAATCCACCCTGCGCGCGACCGTGCCGGCGCTGGAGGCGATGCTGTTCAGCGCCATCCCGGTGCTCGACCACGGCTTCGTCC
>DAOMCN010000326.1:0-2422 GCA_035427885.1 Acidocella sp.
GATGCGCACTTCCCACTCGATTTTGGGCTGCGCCACGCGTTGAAGCACCATCGCTTCGCGGGCAATCGGTTCGAGCGACTCGGTGCGCATCACCGGGGCCGGCATCCGCGCGAAGGTCGAGAATTCATCCACCATGCGTCCGATATCGCCGACATGGCGCACGATGGTGTCGGCGCATTGGGTGAAGCCGTCCGGGTCGGAGGTGATTTCCTTGGCGAAGCGGCGCTTTAGGCGCTCGGCGGAGAGCTGGATCGGGGTTAGCGGGTTTTTGATCTCATGGGCGATGCGCCGCGCCACGTCCGCCCAGGCGGCCTTGCGCTGGGCGGAAAGCAGCTCGGTCACATCGTCGAAGGTGACGATGAAGCCGTCAGGCTGATCGGCGTTCATCTCGGCGCCGATACGCACCAGCAGGACGCGCTTGTGCATCGCCGGGCCGTGTTCGATCTGCGCCGTCGCCGGCCTTTCGGGTGCTGCCATCACAGTTTCGATTAGCGGTCCGAATTCGGGCGCAACCTCGGCTAAATTCTGGCCAATTCGGGGCAACAGGTCAAAACCCAGCAATTCCGAGGCGGCGCGGTTGGGCAGCTCGATCCGGCCTTTGCCGTCCAGCCCGATCACTCCCGCAGATACGCCTGCCAGCACGGTCTCGGTGAAGCGGCGGCGCTCTTCGAGTTCACCGTTGACGTCCATTAGCTCGGCGCGTTGGCCGGCGAGTTGGGCTGTCATGCGGTTGAAGGCGCGCGAGAGTCCGGCCATTTCGTCGCCGCTGATGCGCTCAGGCACCCGCACCGCGAGGTCGCCCTCGCTTACCTTTTCGGCGGCGCGGATCAGATGGCCGATGGGCCGGGCGATCTGGTTGGCGATCACGAGGCCGAAGCCGACCAGCGCAGAGAGCACCAGGAGCGCCAGGACGGCGATCACCAGCGCGAAGGAAATCTCCAGCCCGGCGCGGTTTTTCGAGAGCCGTTGGTATTCTGCTACCGCCTGCTCGGTTTTGTTCACATGGTCGAGAATCGCGGGGTCGATCGGCTTTTCGATCATCAGCATCAGGGGCGGCGTGATGTCGAGCTTGATCACCGCCTGTTCCACCGTGCTGCCCGGCGGGCTAATAACCGGCACCTGTCCTGCCTGCGCCAGCGCGACGTCGCGGCCGGGCGGCACGCTCGCCTCCATCCCGGCGAACAGCCCGGCGGAGGCGACGACCTCGCCGTTATCGGGCTGAAAGATCACCGCTTGGGTCAGGCCGCGCACGGCCGCCTGGTTTACGAGGTAGGAGGCGAATTCTTTCGGATCGCCGAAAAACACATCCCCGTTTTGTGATAGATCGTTGGCCATCGCCAGCGCGTCCAGGCGGATGTCGTTGTTGTGTTCTTCCAGATAGCCCTGCGCGACTTGGCTGCTCTCGTCGAGGGCGGTTTGCACACGCTGGTTGAACCAGGCCTGGATGCCAAAATTGAAGAACACAATGGCGAAAATCGCAACCAGGATCGCGGGCACCGCCGCAACGCCGCCGAACAGGAAAACCAGACGCACATGCAAGCCAGCGCCCGCCGAGCCGCGACGGTGTTCGAGCAGGACGCGCGTTACCCGTCCAACGAGCAGGATAATCAGCAGCAGCAGCGCCCCGAAATCAGCGATCATCAGCGCGGCGGTGACGCCAGAATGGGGGCTGAACTTGATCCGCCCGGCAAGAATCGCAAACGAGGCAATGCCCAGCGCCAGCGCCGTCGAGGCGACAAGCAGAGTCATCACCCGGCCTAGCACCAGATCCAGAAGCGTGGCGGGCCAAGAACGCCCGGATATGTCCGGCCTGGACGCCATCAGCCCACCCGGCGTTGCACGCCGATGCCGTGCTCGCGGATTTTCTTGCGCAACGTGTTGCGGTTTAGCCCGAGCAGGGCGGCGGCACGGATCTGGTTACCCCTGGTTTCGGCCAGGGTCATGCGGATCAGCGGGCGCTCCAGCTCGGCCAGGGCGCGCTCGTAGAGAACCCCTTCCTCGCCGCTCTCGCGGATGGTGGCGAGGAGGCGGCCGATATGGCGCTCAACCACGGCGGCCATTGTATCGGGCTCTTCGTTCGAAAAGGTCGCGGGTTCTTCCGTCGCGGCGTAGTCGCTCAACTCCTGCTCTAGGATGGACTCGGTAATGATGGGCTGTGGCACCAGTGCCGCGAGACGGCGTATCAGGTTCTCCAACTCGCGCACATTTCCCGGCCAGCGATAGGCCGAGAGCATGGCCATCGCCGCGGGGTCGAGGGATTTGGCGGGCAGGCCCTCACTATGTGCCTTGTTGAGGAAGTGCTGGGCGAGGACGGGTATGTCGTCGGGGCGTTCGCGCAAGGGGGGAAGGCGGATGGGGACGACGTTAAGGCGGTAGAACAGATCCTCGCGGAACTGGCCGGTGCGGATCAGCGCGCGCAGGT
>DAOMCN010000327.1:0-2419 GCA_035427885.1 Acidocella sp.
CCCGACCAGATAGATGAACCGCATCCTCAACCTCCCCGCCTGACGTAAGTTCTGGGCTTATGTCAGGGTGGGGGATCGAAAATTAAAGATCGGCGGCGGGAATGCTCCTCCCCGCAATGCCCATCAGCCTAAAGATCGGCGTAGCAATGCGTTTCGGCCGCACCACCCGGATGGGTCAGCGCGCCGAGATGCGCCGGGCCGACATTCTGCGCGAAGCGCCAGATCGCCCCGGACTGGTAATTGGTCTGGCGCGGCTTCCAGGCCGCCCGGCGCTCGGCAAACTCGGCCTCCGAGAGATGCGCATCGATCGTGCCTTTGATCGCGTCGATCGTGATCGTGTCGCCGTCCCGCAATAGCGCGATCGGCCCGCCGACCGCCGCCTCCGGCCCGACATGGCCGATGCAGAAGCCGCGCGTGCCGCCGGAAAATCGGCCATCCGTGATCAGCGCGACATGCTCACCCATGCCCTGGCCGTAGATTGCGGACGTGGTGGAGAGCATCTCGCGCATCCCCGGCCCACCCTTCGGCCCCTCATAGCGGATCACGATGACGTCGCCCTTCTTGTAGGCGCGCGCCTGCACGGCGGCGAAGGCGTCCTCCTCGCAATCGAAGCACAGCGCCGTGCCGGTGAATGTCTGCGCCTTCAGCCCCGCGACCTTCACGATGGCGCCATCCGGGGCGAGATTGCCCTTCAAGCCCACGACCCCGCCGGTCGGCGTGATCGCGCGCGAGACCGGGTAGATCACGTCCTGGTCTTCCGGGAACACCACATCCTTGTGGTTCTCCGCCAGGGTCTTGCCGGTCACGGTCATGCAGTCGCCATGCAGCAGCCCGGCATCGAGCAGGGATTTGATGATGACCGGGATGCCGCCAACCCTGAACACGTCGAGTGCGACGTATTTTCCGCCGGGCTTGAGGTCCGCGATATAGGGCGTCTTGCGCATGATCGCGGCGACATCGTCGAGCGTGAAGCGGATGCCGGCCTCGTTCGCCATCGCCGGCAGATGCAAAGCGGCATTGGTCGAGCCGCCGGTCGCCCCGACCACGACCGCGGCATTCTCGAACGCTTCGCGGGTGCAGATGTCGCGCGGGCGCAGGTTCTTCTCGATCAGCGCCATCACCGCCTGGCCGGAAAGCACGCCGAAGCGGTCGCGGTCCTCATAAGGTGCGGGCGCGCCGGCCGAGCCGGGCAGCGCCAGGCCGATCGCCTCGGAGACCGTCGCCATCGTATTGGCGGTGAACTGCCCGCCGCAGGCCCCGGCCGAGGGGCAGGCGACGCATTCGAGTTCGTGCAGATCCTCAGCCGACATGTTGCCGGCGGCGTGCTGGCCCACTGCCTCGAACACGTCGACCACGGTCACGTCGCGATCCTTGAAGCGGCCGGGCAGGATCGAGCCGCCATACATGAAGACCGACGGCACGTTGAGGCGCAGCATCGCCATCATCATCCCCGGCAGCGACTTGTCGCAGCCAGCAAGGCCGACCAGCGCGTCATAGCCATGACCGCGCACGGTGAGCTCGACCGAATCCGCGATCACCTCGCGCGAGACCAGCGAGGATTTCATGCCCTGGTGGCCCATCGCGATGCCGTCCGTCACCGTGATGGTGGTGAACTCCCGTGGCGTGCCGAAAGCCTCCTTGACCCCGCGCTTGACCGACTGCGCCTGGCGCGAGAGCGCGATGTTGCAGGGCGCGGCCTCGTTCCAGCAGGTCGCGACGCCGACGAAGGGCTGGTCGATCTCCGGCTCGGTCAGCCCCATCGCATAGTAATACGAGCGATGCGGTGCCCGGTCCGGGCCGACGGTGACATGGCGGGAAGGCAGGCGGGACTTGTCCCAGGTTTTTGACATGTATTTTCTCCACTGGCGTCGCGCGGTTCTACGGCCCCGATTCCCCCTCCGGCAACCCCCGCCAGGCGCATCGCTGAAATGTTTGGATGGTTGGGTCGTTTGGATTTGAAATATTGTTGCGGAAATAAGGATGGTAAGGCGACCGCTTTTAAAAAAGCGGCGCAAAAACTTCTGCTCTACTGGGCCTGTGCCATGGCGCTACCAAGCCCATGGCCCAGCGGAGCAAAAGTCTTTTTGGTACTTTTTCTTCAGAAAAAGTACTGCTTCCTACCTTACCCTTCGGCGGGCTTTTGGAAGATACATTTGCCCGCCTCATGCTCGACGGCGCCGCCGAATTCGCGCGCCTCAAAATCGTCGAAGGCGCGTTTTACCTCCGGCCAGGCCTGCATGTAATCGTCCCCGACCATCACCCCGCCGGGCCGCAGTAACGGCCACCATACCGCGATATCGGTGCTGACGGCGCGGTAATCGTGCCCGGCATCGATATGCAGCACGTCCGGAGCAAGTCCGAAATGCCTGAGCGTCTCGTTCGCGTTCAGGGAATCCAGCGGCAGCGGCACGACATAGTC
>DAOMCN010000328.1:0-2414 GCA_035427885.1 Acidocella sp.
AAAAGCGCGAAAAACTACTGCTTCGCTGGGCCTGTGGCTTTGACGCCGCCAAAGCCCATGGCCGGGCGGAGCGAAAAGTCTCTTTGCTCCTTTTTCTTTAGAAAAGAGAAGCTTTCTTTAGAAAAGAGAAGCGCTTCCTCGATACGTCGCGTTAACTAAGCCGGAGTGCATCCTCGATCGGCTCCACGCGCCCCGCACAAACCAGCGCGACATCGAAGCGGATATTCGGGCGCAACCATTCCCCATGGGCGGCGAGTGCTGCCTCCGCGGCAGAAAACAGCCGCGCCTGCTGGCGTGGCGAAACGGCGTAGGCGGCCGCAGCGGCGCAAGCTCTTGCCTTCACCTCCACAAAGACCAGATGCTCGCCATTGGCCATCACGAGATCGAGCTCTCCAGCCGCGGTGCGCAGACGCCGGGCCAAAGTGCGATAGCCGCGTCCGACCCAGTCGGCCTCCGCCGCCGCCTCTGCATAACGGCCAAGCTGCTCGGCCGCCTGCCTTGTGGCCGTTTTAAGGGAATGCGTTTTACGGGAATCCGTTTTACGGGAAAGGGTTGGTGCGGATGTGCCAGGAGAACGGCCAGTTCCAGCCGGCAATCCAAACGCCTGCGACTCAGGAGAAGACAGCATAACGGGGGCTTAACGGCTAAAATTTAAGAAATGGTTAACGGCAATCCGCCGTTTGCGCGTCAGGGTTGCCGCCAGGCGCCCCGGGGTTGACCCGCGAACTCTTCGGCGACCGCGAGGCCGAGCGCCAGCAGGACCGGTCCGACAAAAATACCCAGGGCACCAAAGGCGATGGCGCCGCCCAGCACGCCGATCAAGGTCAGGACATAAGGCAGCGAGGCGCCCCGCGCGATCAGCCAGGGCCGAACGATGGAATCCGCGCCGCCGACCACGACGAAGCAGTAGGCCGCCAGCAATATGCCGATGACGACATGGCCCTGGCCGATCAAATAAAGGCAGAGCGGCACATAGACGATGATGGCGCCGGCCGGGACGATCGAGACCAACCCGGCGAGGCAGGCGAGCAGCAAAGCCTGCGGCGCCCGCGCCAGTTCGAATCCGATGGCATATAAAATGCCCTGCATCGCGGCGGTGCCGACGATGCCGATGACGACACCGCGCACGGTGCCGGCCACCAGCCCAAGCAGATGCTCGACGCGGTTTTCGTTCATGATCCGCACCAGCAACAGCCGCAGCCGGGCGACGATCTGCTCGCCGGAGAGAAAAAAGAAGTAGGTGATGAACAGCGCCACCACGATGCCCACAAGCCCATGCGTCAACTTGAACACCAGCCGGATGCCGGAATGCGCGACGGTGCCGAGCACCGGCTGCATGCTGCTCGCAGCCCCGCCGAGGTCATCGGCCGAATTATTCCAGAAATCCGTCAGCAGAGCGCCGATCAGCGGGATTTTTGCGACAAAGGCCGGCGCCGGCGGCAAGCCGTTGGTCATGGCGCTCTGCAGCCATCCACGGCTTTCGCGCGCCTCCTTCGCCGCAACCAGCGCCAGATGCACCAGCGGCACGAGGATCATCGCGGCCAGGACCAAAGTGATGATCCCGGCGGCGAAGGACGGGCGGAGATGGCGCGACATGCGCGCAAAAATTGGCCACAGGCAGTAGACCAGAATGGCTGCCCATATCATGGCCGTTAAGAATGGCAGAAGGATTAAAAAACATCCAGCCCCAAGGGCTCCGGTCAAGGCCAGCAGCAGAATCCGTTCCGATTTCATAGGCTTCTGATGCACGAGGAACGGTCAACCCGGCAAGAGCGTGCGGAATCCTGACGCCCAACCGGCACGACCCTAGATCGTTTGTCGTGTGAACCAGTTCATCTCATAATAATTAACAGCCTTTGCTAAATTGCGAATTTTCGTCTATATAAGAGAGAGCGGTCTACAACCTTGCTTTATGAGATTGATTTCACGATATTGACGCGAGCGGGTTAGAACCCTGTTTCATTAAGAAAGTGGAAGTACATGCGGTTCAACGAGATTGGTCAGCAACTGCGCGCCTATCGGATGGAATCTGGCCTGAAAGCTGAGGAAATCTCCGCCCGCCTTGGCGTATCCCGCGCCGCCCTGTATCGCTACGAAAAGGGCGAGGTGATCAAGCTGGACACCGTCAACCGCCTTGCCGAGCTGCTAAAAATTTCGCCGCTTACACTGCTCGGTATCGGTGTTGAGTATTATGCGAAACCTGTCGGCTTTATGGAACGTATTCGACAGATTGAGGAAACCTCCGACCAGATCCTCCAGGTTTCCGGCCCGACTTGCTACCTGATCTCCTCCGATTATTTTGATTCGATCCTCGCCCAGGTCTTCGAGGAGCAAGCCGACGGCATGGGCGCGGATCGCGCCATTGCGCGTGCCGCCGCCGAGCAGCTGCTGAGCGTGATGATCTCCCGCAAACG
>DAOMCN010000329.1:0-2408 GCA_035427885.1 Acidocella sp.
CTTGTTGATCTTGCCCGTTGCGACATCGCGCCAGGCGGGGTCTGTCTGGGCGGGGAGGACTGTGATTTCAGCCACGGGGGATCCTTAAGTCATTTCTTTTGGCGACGTTTTGTTGCGACCGCACGGCGAAAGTATGTTGGAAAGATGTTTCCAAGTTACGAATGGCGCGGAAGTATTTGCAGGCCGGGCACGTGTGTTAAGGATACTCAACGCGGCGCTGTGAACGACGGCCATGCAGGCAGGGCATAGCGTTTGGCGTAAATATTTCTGGCCAAGGGTGTTTAAAATAGTAAACTGATAGCAATCGTCCCAGGAGTGAACCTATGAGTGCCGACGTCCGCGCCAGTAATGATCCTTTGATCCATCAGTGGATGCCTTTTTCCGCCAACCGCCAATTTCAAGAGCAGCCAAGGATCATCGCACGGGCAGAGGGTATCTACTACTACAATACCCAGGGCGATAAAATTCTTGATGGCTCCTCGGGGCTGTATTGCATTCCGCTCGGACATGGCCGGCGCGAGATCCGCGAGGCGGTGACCGAACAGATGGCGCGGCTCGATTATGCGCCGCCTTTCCAATATGGTGTACCCGAGGCGTTTCGTCTTGCCACCGAGGTCGCGCAAATGACGCCGCCAGGGTTGAACCGGATTATGTTCTCGGGTTCCGGCTCTGAGGCGGTCGAGAGCGCGCTCAAGGTTGCGCTACAGTACCACCGCGTGCGCGGCGAGGGGGCGCGGCAGCGGTTCGTCGGGCGCGAGCGGGGGTATCATGGCGTTAATTTCGGCGGTTGGTCGGTGGGCGGCATGGTCAATAATCGCAAGGCGTTTGGGCTTGGGCTACCCGGCGTCATGCATCTGCGCCATACGAGAATTGCCGAGAATATGTTCGAGATGGGCATGGGGACGCATGGCGGGGTCAATCTCGCCGATGATCTCCAGCGTTTTGTTGATCTGCATGGGGCGGATACAATTGCCGCCTGTATCGTCGAGCCGATTGCCGGGTCCACCGGAATACTTGTGCCGCCGGTCGGATATTTGCAGCGGTTGCGCGATATCTGCACCAAGCACGGCATTCTGTTGATTTTTGATGAGGTGATCACAGGGTTTGGCCGTACCGGACAGGCGTTTGCCGCAGAGACGTTTGGCGTCACGCCAGATATTATGTCCATGGCCAAGGCGATTACCAACGGCTCTATCCCGATGGCGGCGATCGCCGTGCGAGAGGATATTCAGCAGACCATTCTCGACGCCGCGCCGGAGAACGGGGTCGAGTTCTACCACGGTTACACCTATTCGGGGCATCCGGTGGCGTGCGCCGCCGCGTTGGCGACGCTGAAGATCTACCGCGAAGAAGATACGTTTGGCCGCGTGCGCGCACTCAGCCCGGCTTTTCTTGAGCAGATCGCAGCCTTTCGCGAGCTGCCTTATGTCGTCGATACGCGCGGCTTCGGGCTGCTTGGCGCTGTCGAGCTTGAGCCGAAAGGGGCGCCTGGCGCGCGCGGGTTCGGGATTTTGTGCAAAGCGTTCGAGGCCGGGCTGGTCCTGCGCGCGGCGGGGGATTCGATTGTGCTCTCGCCGCCGTTTGCCTCGACGGCGGATGAGATTTCGCGGATGATCGAGGTCATGCGCAAGGTCATCGTCGCGAGTTGATCACGCCAAATTGCTCGCTCGAACACCCGCGAAGAACGTTTATTGAAACGATGAACGTTCGGTGTGGTGGGCTTTAACTTCAACAATGAATGCCGATCTACGAATGGGACCGAGGTGGTCCTGTTCGTCTCGGCTTTGGGGAAAAAAATGTATCAGGATGTTTTGTTGCATGTCGCTGGCCAATGGCGCGCGGCGCAGGGTGGACGGGTTTTGGACGTGATCAACCCGGCGACGGAGGAGGTCGTTGGCAAGCTGGCGCATGCGGGCAAGGCAGATCTCGACGAGGCGCTGGATGCCGCGGCGAAGGGGTTTGCTGTGTGGCGCGCGATTTCCGCGTATGAGCGCAGCAAGGTGATGCGCAAGGCGGCGGAGCTGGTGCGCGAGCGGGCGGAAGCCATCGCCAGGCTAATGACCATCGAGCAGGGTAAGCCGCTGGCCGAGGCGCGCACAGAGATCATGGGTTCGGCGGATGTCATCGACTGGTTCGCCGAAGAGGGGCGGCGCGCTTATGGGCGCGTCATTCCGGCGCGGGTGCCGGGGGTTTATCAGCTCTCCGTGCGCGAGCCGGTCGGCGTGGTTGCCGGGTTTACGCCGTGGAACTTCCCGATGAGCCAGGCGGTGCGCAAGATTTCTGCGGCACTGGCGGCGGGCTGCGCGTTCATCCTCAAAGGACCGGAAGAGACGCCGGCGAGCTGCGCCGAGCTGGTGCGCGCCTTTGTCGATGCTGGGACGCCGGAAGGGGTGGTGCAACTCGTGTTC
>DAOMCN010000330.1:0-2394 GCA_035427885.1 Acidocella sp.
GCCGGAGACTGTGGATTTTGGCGTGATGTATTTGCCGAGCGACGGGTTGTTCGCCGAGGTGGCGCGGATTCCGAATTTGATCGACGATATCCGCTCCCGCGAGAAGGTGATTATCCTCGGGCCAACCTTGTTGCCTGCCATGCTGCAGACGATTCATCTTGGCCATATCACACTCGATCTGGAGAAGCGCGCCGGGGAGATCGGCAAGCTGCTGGGCGCGACGCGGCTGGAGATGACCAAGATGGACGATGTACTGGGCAAGCTCGCCGCCAATGCATCCGCGATGTCGTCCAATATCGAGAAAGCGCGGGTGCGTACGCGCGCGGTTGGGCGGGTACTCAAAACGGTGGAGATGGTGGAGGCCACGACGGCGCAGACGCTGCTTGGGCTTGGCAATGATGAGGATGAGGCATGAAGTTTTCAGAGATTGCCGCGCCGGCGCCGACGGCGGAGGGGCTTGCGGCGGCGTATGGGGCGATTAACGCGAAGCTGGATGGCGGGGCGTTGGCCGAGGCGGTCGCAGATTGGGAGGTTTTGCGGCGCGAGGTGGAGAGCTGGAGCGCGCTGACCCATTTGCGCTTTGAGCAAAACACCGCCGATGCGGCCGCCAAGGCGGCGATGGAGTATCGCGACGAATTAGCACCTATCGCGACGGGGCATGAGATTGCGCTCAAGCGACGGTTGTTGGGGCGGGCGGAGCGCGACGCCATCGAGGCGGTGGCGGGGGCGCATGCGTTGCGGCTGTGGGAGACGGATATCACCACCTTCGCGCCCGAGATCGCGGCGGATTTGCAGGAGGAGTCGAAGTTGCAGGCGCGCTATACGGCGCTGCTCGCTTCGGCCAACATCAAGATCGACGGCGAGGTGGTCAATCTCTCCGGCCTCGCGCCGTATCAACAGAGTCTGGACCGCGAGACGCGCTACGCGGCGGAGGCTGGGCGGTGGGGGTTTTTTGCGCAACATGGCGAGGAATTCGACGCGATTTATGATGCGCTGGTGAAACTCCGGCACGGCATGGCGCAAAAGCTCGGGTTTGAGAATTACATCGCGCTTGGCTACCGGCGGTTGCGCCGGGTGGATTACGATGCGGCAGATGTAGCGCGTTACCGGGCGCAGGTGGCGGAGCATGTGGTGCCGCTGGTTGCGGAGATTCTAGAGGCGCAGCGCGCGGCGCAAGGGTGGGAGCGGCTTTATGCCTGGGACGAGGCGCTGACTGATTCCGCTGGCAATGTGCTGCCTGCCGGGGATGAGGCGTTTTTGCGTCGCCAGGCGGGGGAGATGTTTGCGCGCATGGACCCACAGCTCGCGGCGTTTTACGCAATGATGAACGAGGGCGGGTTTCTTGACCTCGACAACCGGCCCGCCAAGGCGCCGGGAGGGTTTTGTACGTCTTTCCCGACCGTCGGGTTGCCGTTTATTTTCGCCAATTTCAACGGCACGCACCATGATATCGATGTGTTCACGCATGAGATGGGCCATGCGTTCCAGAATTATCTGAGCCGGGATTTACCGGGGTTCGATTATCTATGGCCGACGTATGAGGCGTGCGAAATCCATTCGATGAGTCTTGAGCATCTCGCCTATCCGCAGATCGGGCTGCTCGTCGGCGAGGAGCAGGCGGCGCGTTACCGGCGGATGCATCTGCTTCAGGCACTTGAATTTTTGCCTTATGGCGTCTGCGTTGATCATTTTCAGCATGAGGTGTACGCGCATCCCGAGGCGACCCCCGCCGAGCGGCATGCGATGTGGAAAAAGTTGGAGGGGATTTATCTCCCGTGGCGCGATTATGGCGATATCGCCTACGCCGCCAAGGGTGGGCGCTGGCAGGCGCAGGGGCATATTTACGGCACGGCGTTCTACTATATCGACTATACGCTGGCGCTGTGTTGCGCGCTGCAATTCTGGGTCAAATCACGCCGGGATTATGGGGCGGCGATGGCGGATTATGTTGCGTTGTGCGCGCGCGGCGGAGAAAAACCGTTTCAGGGGTTGGTGGCATCCGCCGGACTGGTCTCGCCGTTTGCGCCGGGCGCGCTCGCAGATGTGGTGTGCGAGGCCAAGGCGGCGCTGGCGGGGTAGGCGCTCTTGCAACTGGCGGACGCATCACGCAAAATGGTAACATGATCCGGCGTTTGTTTTTATTGAGTTTGCTCGCTTTGGCGGGATGTCACCATGACCTCTCGCCACAGGATATCAACGTGAGCGGGATGATCCCGGCGCTTGATTTCACCATGACTGATGTGCGTACCGGCGCGCAGGTTACGGCTGCGGATTTCACAGGTAAGGTCACGCTGCTCTATTTCGGCTATACCAACTGCCCCGATGTTTGCCCGACGACGCTGTATAATCTCGACCGGGTGTTCAAGAAAATGGGGGCGCAGGCAGCGCAGGTCC
>DAOMCN010000331.1:0-1621 GCA_035427885.1 Acidocella sp.
AATGCGATCGTGGCGCGCAATACAGATCCGCAGGATGCGGCGGTGATTTCCACTTGCACGATGAAGGCGGGCGAGGCGAACAACCAGATCGCCGAGACGGCGGTGCTGGGCGGGACGTTTCGCGCGCTTAACCCGCAGGTGATGGATTATTTGCGGGCGCGTATCGGCGAGGTTTCGGCGCATGTTGCGGCAGCGCACCAACTGACGGCGAAGATTGAGTTTTTTGGCGGGTTTCCGCCGACGATCAACCATCATAACCAGGTCGAGCTGGCGGCGGCAACGGCGCGCGGGCTGGGGTTGAGCGTGCGCCGTGATTTGCGGGCGAGCATGGCGGCGGAGGATTTTGGGCATTTTCTGCGCGCGGTGCCGGGGGCTTACGCGTGGATCGGCAATGGACCGTCGGCGGGGCTGCACCATCCGGCTTACGATTATAACGACGCGATCTTGCCGGTGGCGGCGCGTTATCTCGCGGCGACGGCCAAGGCGGCGCTGGCTTAAGGCATGGAGTGGCAGGAGCCCGCAATTGTGCTGGAGACCACGGCCTATGGCGAGGGGGATCTGCTGGTCAGCGTGCTGACCGCGCAGGGACTCTGGCGGGGGCTGGTCAAGGGTGGGGCCTCCCGGGGCAAGACGGCGACCTGGCAGAAGGGGAATTTCGTCGCTGCGCGCTGGGCGGCGCGGCTGGCCGAGCAGCTGGGCGGGTTGAGCGGGGAACTGGTGCATCCGACGGCGGCGCTGGCGTTGCCTGAGGCGCAGGCGCTGGCGGTGCTGGAGGCGGCCTGTGCGCTGGCGGTGGGGGCGCTGCCCGAGCGCGAGGTGTATCTTGAGAGTTTCACCGGGCTGATGCGCCTCTTCGCCGGGATCCATATTCCGGGCTATCCGCTGACCGAGCTGGTGCGCTGGGAGGTCGTGCTGCTGCGTGAACTGGGGTTTGGGCTGGATTTTCCCGCCGATAACGGGGGAAATGACCGGCTGGCGTATGTCTCGCCGCGCACCGGGCGGGCGGTGACACTCTCGCAGGCCGGGGAATGGGCGGAGCGGCTGCTGCCGTTGCCCGAATTCATGGCCGGGGAGGCGGAGGCCTCGCTCGGGGATTGTCTGGCGGGGTTGCGCATTACCGGACATTTCTTTGCCCGCGATGTCTTCGGCGGGCGCAACCGCCCCCTTCCAACGGCGCGGGCGCGTCTCTATGACCAGCTCTCGGACCGACTAGCTCAGGATAAAAAACATGCCCGATGATGTGAGAGGCCATATTGAGGACGCGCCGTTAAGCTCGGCGCTCTCGGAGCGGTATCTGGCCTATGCGCTCTCGACGATCATGTCCCGCTCGCTGCCCGACGCGCGCGATGGGCTCAAGCCGGTACATCGGCGTCTGATCTACGCCATGCACCAGCTCAAGCTCGACCCGCGCTCGGGATTCAAAAAATGCGCGCGTGTTGTTGGCGATGTCATGGGTAAGTTCCACCCGCATGGGGATAGCTCGATCTATGAGGCGCTGGTGCGCCTAGCGCAGGAATTTTCATCGCGCTTTCCACTGATCGAGGGACAGGGGAATTTTGGCAATATCGATGGCGATAACGCGGCCGCGATGCGCTATACGGAATCCCGGCTGACCGAAATT
>DAOMCN010000331.1:1633-2389 GCA_035427885.1 Acidocella sp.
GATCGACGAGAACGCGGTTGATTTTCGACCCACCTATGATGGCGAGGAGAGCGAGCCTGTCGTGTTGCCAGGTGCGTTTCCCAACCTGCTCGCCAATGGCGCGGCGGGGATTGCGGTTGGCATGGCGACCTCGATTCCGCCCCATAATGCCGGGGAAATTTGCCAGGCGGCGGTGCATCTGATCGAAAATCCGCAGGCATCAACACAAGATTTATTGAAGTTTCTGCGCGGGCCGGATTTTCCGACGGGCGGCGAACTGGTCGAGGACGAGGCGACGCTGCTGGCGGCGTATGAGAGCGGGCGGGGGTCTTTGCGTACGCGGGCGCGCTGGGCGCGTGAGGAGCAGAAGCACGGGACCTGGGTGATTGTCGTCACCGAGATTCCGTATCAGGTGCAGAAATCGCGATTGATCGAGCAGGTCGCGCAGTTGTTGCAAGATAAGAAGCTGCCCCTGCTCGGCGATATTCGCGACGAGAGTGATGAGCATATCCGCCTCGTGCTGGAGCCGAAGGCGCGGACGGTGGACCCAGAGATGCTGATGGCCTCGATGTTCCGCGCCACGGCGCTGGAATTGCGCTTTGCTATGAATATGAACGTGCTCGATGCGACGCGCACGCCGCGGGTCATGGGCTTGAGGGAGTTGTTGCGCTGCTGGCTCGATCATCGGCACGAGGTGTTGCTGCGGCGCAGTGCGCACCGACTGGAGGCGATTGCGCGGCGGTTGGAGATTCTTGAGGGCTATCTTGCGGTTTTTCT
>DAOMCN010000332.1:0-2376 GCA_035427885.1 Acidocella sp.
ATTGAAACCAATGAGCCGCGTTACGAAATCAAGATCATACGTTAATGCCCGGAGCCATAATGAAAAAATATGTGAGTATTGTCCTGCTCTGCGCCCTGGCGGGCTGCGCCTATATCCCGATCTTCGGGCGCTCGCCGACGCCCGAAACGCCGGTCTTCTTCAAGCAGCGCTCGGCCCGGCTCGACCAGCCGGCGCTGCATGCGATCCAGACGGCGGCGCGCTACGCGGCGGCGCAGCCCGGCGCGCCGGTTTCCATCACCGGGGCGGCCGATAGCAGCGGCGATACAGCGGCCAATGCAGCGCTTTCCGCGCAGCGCGCCCAGGCCGTGGCGGAAACCCTGGTGGCGGATGGCGTCGCGGTGCAGCGCATCCATATCCATGCCATCGGCACCGCATCGGCGCCGGAGCCGCAAGGCGTGCCGGCGCAGTATGCGCGCCGGGTGTTGATACAAATCGGGAGCTAGAAGGGGAAGTAAGCGCTTCTTTTTCTGAAGAAAAAGAAGCAAAAAGACTTCTGCGACGCTGGGTCACGGGCGTTGATGCCGATAGCGCCCATGGCCCGGCATTCCAGAAGTTTTTGCGCGCTTTTTTCAAAAAGCGCCGCTTCCTAAACTACTTCTGCGGAGGTGTGTAATACCGCTTTGGCCGGCCTGCGCGGGGTCGCCGGCGCCGCTATGGGGGCTTGCGCCGGTTTGCCGAGGCGGAACTGCCCGACCAGCCGGTTCAGCCCCGCGGTTTCCTCGGCGAGCGCGTGGGCTGCGGCGGTCGTCTGCTCGACCATGGCGGCGTTCTGCTGCGTGACCTTGTCCATCTCGCCCACCGCCGAATTGACCTCCCGCACGCCCTTTGCCTGCTCCTGCGCGGAGGCGGCGATGCTGACGATGGCGTTGTTCACCTCCGAGACCTGGCCGACGATTTTTTCCAGCGCGGAGCCGGTCTCGGCAACGAGGCCAACACCTTGCGCGACCTGCGCGGTGGAGCTGGAGATCAGGGCTTTGATTTCCTTGGCGGCATCGGCCGAGCGTTGCGCCAGGGCGCGCACCTCGGAGGCCACGACCGCGAAGCCGCGCCCGGCATCGCCGGCGCGCGCCGCCTCCACCCCGGCATTCAGGGCCAGCAGATTGGTCTGGAAGGCGATCTCATCGATCACCGAGATGATCTGGTTGATATGGGCGGAGGAGGTTTCGATCGCGCGCATCGCCTCCATAGCCTTGCGCATGACCTCGGCGGAGCTTTCAGCATCCGATTTCGCGCGTTCGGCGATGCCGCGCGCGCGCCCGGCACTCTCGGAGCTTTGCTGCACGGTCGCGGTGATCTCGTCGAGTGCTGCGGCGGTCTGTTCCAGGCTGGCGGCCTGCTGTTCGGTACGGCGGGAGAGGTCGTCCGAGGCGCTGCGAATTTCTTCGGTACCGCCTTGCAGCACGCTGGCGCTATGCCCGACCTTGTGGATCGTGCCCTCCAGCGTGTCCAGCGCGCGGTTGAGGTCGAGCCGCAGCCGGTCGAGCTCGGGCACGATCGGCGGCATCACGCGGCGCGCCAGATCGCCCTCTGCCAGGGTCCCCAGCACGGCGCCGATCTGCGCGACCGAACGGTTGCGCGGCGAGACATCCAGTGCGAATTTCACGATCTTCACGATCTTGCCGTGCTCGTCCGCAATCGGGTTGTAAGAGGCCTGCAGCCAGACATCCTTGCCGCCCTCGCCGATCCGCCGGACTTCGCCGATCTGCGATTCACCGCGTCCAAGATGCTCCCAGAAGGCCCGATATTCCGCGCCAAGTTCACCCGGGGGCATGAATATCCGGTGATGCCGGCCGAGGATCGCGTCCCTCGAATAGCCGGTGGCTCGCAGAAAATTCTCGTTGGCCTCCAGGATCGTACCATCGGGGGCGAAGACGATGATCGCCTGGGATTTACCGATCGCCGCAATCTGGGCGGCATAGTCGACGTTGAGCAGGCGCGGGACGGCATCCGCCCATTCCACGACGAAGCCGATGCGTTTGGCGCTTTTTTTGAGCGGGGTGACCAGCAGGTCGAATATATGCCGGCCGACCTGAATCGTCGCCGCATGCGGCGCGTCCAGGGTCGCCAGCATGGTCCGCTGGTGGCTGGGGTTTTTATGAAAGATGTCGATATTGCTCCCGATCAGCGTTGCCATCGCGAAGCGGGGGAGGGCCGTCTTGATTTCCGTCTCCGCCGCTTCCAGCAGCTTCCGCAGCGATCGATTGACATACGTAATTCGCATGTCGGTATCGGCCAGCATGATATTGGTTCGCAGCATGTCGAGCGCTGCGATCTTGGAAGCGTTGCGCCGGAAAAGGGTTTTAAGAACCATCGCGTGATACTTTCGCGGTTGAGACGTGGCAAACGGGACGTGGC
>DAOMCN010000333.1:0-2371 GCA_035427885.1 Acidocella sp.
GCAGATAAGCGACCCGCCGCTTGACCTTCGAGCTGAGTTCATGCTCCAGCCGGGCGGCGCGCATGGTCCAGGCATAGCTCATAGCGGCATGGCCGGACATAAAGCATTGCAGATTGCGCTCGCCATCGAAGGTTTCCACGCCAGGCGGCGAGACCTCGGCGAGCTGGCGCATATATTCAAGGGCGGCCATGCCGGCCTCGCTGTTGATTCGCAGACGCAGGGTCTGCGAATCAATGCTGTCCAACCAATGCTCAGTTTTGCGGGGTATATCGATCACTGAGCCCTGGCTGGACGCCATGAAGAACATAAAGGCATGGGCGATGGTCATCCCGCGCGCCCCGCTCCACGAAATTCCGTATTGCTCGCGCTCGGGCTTGTGGAAGACCCTTGCCGCGGCGATGGTCTTCTCGAAGCTGCGCGGATAGGCGATTTGCGCGTCCTCGAACAGGTCGCGGCGGGCAGTGAGAATCTCGATGGTGCAATAGATGGGGATGCCGTATTGCGCACCGTTCCAACGCCCGGTGTTCCACACGGAGGGATGGAAATCCAGCGGGTTGAGTGGAGCATAGGCCAGTACATCGTCCAGCGGCGAGAGCAACCCAGCATCGGCGAAGCGGCCGAGCCAGGGCATGTTGAGGGCGATGACGTCGTAAGCCGTGGAGTGATCCTGTAGCGCGATTTCCGCTTGCGTATATAGCTCCGGCAGAGAGCGAAGATCAAAGCTGCTTTTACGACCGATATCGTTGCGAAAATCCGACCACATGTTGCGCATGCTGCTGAAATAATTGTCGTCATGCAGCAAGAATCTGAGATTGCGCAGCGCCTCGGAACTGATATCCATACCCTTGACCGGCGCGATGATATCCGCTGCGAAATACGAGCCGCCGAAATAATATTCGTCGGTCTCGGTCCCGGAGCGCATACCGAACGTCTTGGCCAAATGCGCCTTCACCTGCGTGGCATAATCGAGGAAGGATTCAAGCAGACGCGAGCTGGGCGCCAGGAAGGAGGTTTTGTGTTTCGGGCTGCGGGGCACGCGCTCGATCAGTCCCTCCTCAATCAGACCGTTGATCAGCCGATTGCCTTTACCCCAGCTTGCACCGGAGAGTTCGATCAGTGTTGAGATATCCATCGGGCGTTGCTGGATATGCCCATCGACGAGTTCCAGGACTAAATTCCAATAGGCATCCGGCCGCGCGCCTGGCACCGTGTCGTCGAACGGCAAACGGATCTGACGCAGAAAACCGATAATTCGCGACAATTCATGATCAGAAAGCTTGCGAATCAAGCTGATTTGGTTCCCTCGCCCGCGCGCCAATCTAGCCAGCTTCGGTCAGACCATACGAGGTGCGCATCCAATCGAAAAGTGAGAAAAAGTCGCGATCCGCATAGCCAACATTCGCCGCCACGCTGTATTGCTGCAGGATCTGATTGGCAAGGAACATCGGCACGCTTTTCTTCTGCCCGGCCTCGGTGATCAGCTTGAAGTCCTTGATCATCTGCATGACCGAGAAGGCTGGCGTGAAATCCATCTGGGCCAACATCTCTTGCTTATAGCGGATCAGAGGTGAGGAGACGGCACTCTCTACGATCACCTCCATCATCAACGCGGCAGACAAGCCACCCTGTTCCCCGAGCACCAAGGCTTCACCGAGGATCGAGGATGTCGCACCCACTAAGGTATTAAGGACGAGCTTCATGTAGCGCGCCTCTTCCCCTCTGCCGAGATAGAATTTGCGCTTCGCCAGCACGTCCATGAGCGGCGCGACCAGATCCCACGCCGCCGCATCGCCGGACCCCAGCGCGGTGAGCTCGCCCGTACGGGCCAATGCCGTGCTACCGGAGATCGGACAGCGCAGATAAGAAACGCCGTGCGCAGCCAGATCCCGGGCAATCTGCTCCGAGAGATGCGGCGAGACCGTCGACATCTCAATAAGAACAGTTCCCTCCGTGACCGCCGCCAGCAGGCCGGTGTGGCCGACGCCGCCATAGATTAGCTCTGCCAGCACCTTGTCGTTCGGAATAGTGGTGAAGATGATCTGGCATAGCCCGGCAATATCAGCCGGCGAGGCTGCAGCCTGGGCACCACGGGCGACCAGGCTGGCACGGTTCTCAACCAGCGGGTCGCACACAACCAGGCGATGCCCGGCTTCGATCAGGCGTGTCGCCATCGGATTACCCATTTTACCGACACCGATCCAGCCGACCTCGCCTTGCAAGCGCACAGTTTCCGTCATGACGTTTTCAATCCCAAAATTGGTGTCTTTTGACCACCTTAGCGCCGGGCACCTACGGCTCCGCCTGCAGATTCATCCATATTGGACAGAATCCGACCTAGGCAAACCAAAGTCGGCTGATAATTTTAAAAAAT
>DAOMCN010000334.1:0-2370 GCA_035427885.1 Acidocella sp.
CCGCGACCGCGAAGAACACTACAACCTGATCAGCGCCCTGCATAAATCCATGCGCGGCTCGGACGCGGATGCGGCGTTGTACTGGCTCGCCCGCATGCTGACGGGCGGCGAAGACCCCCGCTTCATCGCCCGGCGCATCACCCGCTTTGCCTCGGAAGACATCGGCCTGGCCGACCCACAGGCACTGGTGCAGGCCCTCGCCGCCTGGGACGCTTACGAGCGCCTGGGTTCACCTGAAGGCGAACTGTGCATCGCCCAGGCTGTGCTCTACCTCGCGACCGCGCCCAAATCGAACGCAACCTACCGCGCGCTCAGCGCCGCGAACCGCGCCGCGAAGGAAACCGGCAGCCTGATGCCCCCCGCCAACATCCTCAATGCGCCAACCAAGCTGATGAAAAACCTTGGCTACGGCGCAGGCTACGAATACGACCACGAGGCCGAGGACGCCTTCTCGGGCGCCAATTACTTCCCCGAGGGGATGGGCCGCCCGGACCTCTACCGCCCGGTTGAGCGCGGCTTCGAGCGGGAAATTTCCAAACGCCTCGCCTATTGGGCAAAATTGCGCGAAGAGAAGGCATGACTCAGCAATACCAAGTTCCCGCTTCCGAGGCAGACACCCGCCTCGACCGCTATCTCCGCCGCCAGGTCGAAGGCCTGACCCAGGGCATGATCCAGAAATTCCTGCGCACCGGCAAAATCCGCGTCAACGGCGCAAAAGCCGAGGCCAACACGCGTCTCGCCGAAGGCGACACTGTGCTCGTCCCCGAGATCACCGCGCCCAAGGACATGCCCAAAGTCCGCCACGTCATGGTGATGGACGCCCACGCCATCCGCGACCTCGAAGCCTCGATCCTCTACCGCGACGACGCGGTGATCGTCCTGAACAAACCCGCGGGCCTGGCCAGCCAAGGCGGCAAAGGCATCGCCGTACATCTGGATGGCATGCTCGACGCCCTGCGCTTTGAGGGTACCGAGCGCCCAAAACTCGTCCACCGCCTGGACCGTGACACCTCGGGTGTTCTGCTGCTGGCGCGCGGCGTGAAACAGGCGAGCGCCCTGGCCACCGCCTTCCGTGGCCGCGACATCGAGAAAACCTACTGGGCGCTGCTCTGGGGCGTGCCGCAGGAACTGGCCGGGCGCATCGACCTTCCCCTCCTGCGTGTCGAAGCAGGCGGCAGCTCGCGCTCCGAACCCGCCGACCGCAAAAACCCGGACGCGCTGAAAGCCGTGACCGACTACAAGATCCTCGACTACGCGGGCAAAAAATTTGCCTGGGCGCAGCTCAACCCGCAGACCGGACGGATGCACCAGCTACGCGCCCACATGCTGGCGCTCGGCACTCCGATCCTGGGCGACGCCGCCTACGGCGCTGCCTTCGCCGACGGCTTCGCCCCGCAGCTCCACCTGCACGCGCGCCGCCTGAAATTTCCCCACCCCGAGGGCGGCTTCCTCTCCGTGGAAGCCCCCCTGCCCAAACACATGCGAGATAGCTTTCTCCACCTCGGCTTCACCATTCCAGAGGACGAAATACCCAAACGCACCCGCTAGCTCAGACCGTCACGCCCGGCGCAATCCGGGTTTGACAACCTGCCAAACCGCTAGTATTCACGTTTCTGTTAAAAAGGGTAACCGTTTATCAACCTTTTCCCCGGTAAACCCAAAATACGTCCCCGCGCCCTGGGTGCAGAACCGGAACGGAGTACATGCCGCCTCTCTCAAAACTGCCATTTGGTCGGCTGGACCCCATCACATACCTGCCGAACCGCCAACAATTTTTGGTCGATTACCAACCGGCCCCAGGCGCCCAGCTGGTGATGATGACCCTCTCGGACTCCAAGCACTTCAACCAGCTCCTGCGCGCCATCGGCCACGAATATTCCGAGGATTTTCTCCGTGCCGGCGCAAAGCGCCTGCGTGAGGCCCTCCCGGACGACGTGCCCCTCTACCATGCAGGCATGCTGAGCTTCGCCTTCCTCCTGCCCAACGGCACCACGCCCGACCTGCTGCAAAAAATTATTACGTGTTTTAACAACCCGATCCATTGCGGCCGCATCCCGGTAACGCCGGACATTGCGCTTGGGATTGCCGACTGCAAGGATTCCAGGCGCCTCCGTCGTCCTGCGCGCCGCTCTGGCCGCGGCGCAGGACAGCCGTGAAAATGGCACCGACTGGGCGCGCTACAACCGCAAGACGGACACCGCCCACCACCGCGGCTTTATCTTGCTCTCCAACCTGACCGCGGCCATGCAGGCGAACGACCAGCTCAGCCTTCATTTTCAGCCAAAATACCAAATGTCGAGCGGCAAGCCGACCAGTGCGGAAGCCCTGCTACGCTGGAACCACCCCGTTTACGGCCCGATCTCTCCCCCC
>DAOMCN010000335.1:0-2361 GCA_035427885.1 Acidocella sp.
CAAGGCCGGTGTTGTCGGGGCGTTTCCGGCACTCAATGCGCGGCCTGCGGCCATGCTGGAGGAATGGCTGGCGCGCATTACTGAGGAACTCGCGACGCATGACGCGGCACACCCGGAGCGGCCGTCGGCACCTTTTGCCGTTAATCAGATTGTCCATCGCAGCAATGAGCGGCTGGAACATGATGTGGCGCTCTGCGTCAAATATAAAGTGCCGATTGTTATTACCTCGCTTGGCGCGCGCAGCGATGTTAACGACGCGGTGCACAGCTACGGCGGGATCGTCCTGCATGATGTCATCTCGGTACTCTTCGCGCGCAAAGCGGTCGAGAAGGGCGCGGATGGGTTGATCGCCGTCGCCGCCGGGGCGGGCGGACATGCGGGCACGCTCTCGCCCTTCGCGTTGGTGCAGGAAATTCGTGCATGGTTCGACGGGCCGCTCGCACTCTCAGGGGCGATTGCCTCGGGGCGGGGGATTTTGGCGGCGCAGGCGCTGGGCGCGGATTTCGCGTATATCGGATCGGCGTTTATCGCAACCGAGGAGGCCAACGCTGCGGCTACGTATAAGCAGGCGGTGGTCGAGGGCGTTGCCGACGATATTACCTACACCAATTATTTTACCGGCGTACATGGCAATTACATCGCCGCCTCGATCCGCGCCGCCGGGCTGGACCCCAAGAACCTGCCGGCTTCCGATCCGTCGCGCATGGATTTCGGCGCGATGGCGGGCGGGGCCAAAGCGTGGCGCGATATCTGGGGGGCGGGACAGGGGATCGGCGCGGTGCGCGAGATTCTCCCCGCCGCGGCGCGCATTGCGCAATGGCGCGAGGAGTATCGCGCGGCGTTGCTGGAAATTAATGAAAACGCGACCGCCTGGGTTTAACGGAGGCAGCATGAACGATTTTGATTTTACCCCTGCTCCGGTAAGCGATATTCTCGATCAGGCGGTGCGCCGACATGGGGCCCGTCCGGCGATGGATTTTCTCGGGCGGCGCACCAGCTACGCGCAGCTTGGCAGCTTGGTCGAGCGCGCCGCCGCCGGGTTGCAGGGGCTGGGCGTCGGGCGGGGCGTCAATGTTGGGCTGTGCCTACCCAACTGTCCGTATTTTGTTGTCATGTACTACGCCATCCTCAAGGCGGGCGGGACGGTGGTGAATTTCAACCCGCTTTATACGACGCATGAGATCCAGGCGCAGGTGCGCGATGCGCGGGTCCAGATCATGGTCTCCCTCGATCTGGCGATGATACACGATAAGATCGTCCCGCTGGCGGAGAGCGGCGCGCTCCAGCAGGTCGTGGTTTGCGAGATGGCGGCGGCGCTGCCCTGGAGCAAGGGGGTTCTGTTTCGCCTGTTCAAGGCGAAGGATATCGCAAGGGTGCAGGTGGGCGGTCCATATATTCGCTTTGCGCGGTTGATCGCCGGGACGCGGAAGTTGGCGCCGGTGGTGATTGACCCGGCGCGCGATATCGCGGTGCTGCAATTTACCGGCGGCACAACGGGCACGCCTAAGGCGGCGATGCTCACGCACGCGAATGTCGGCGTCAACCTCGCCCAGGTGCGCCTGGTGATCCCACCGGTGGACATCGGGGCAGAACGATTTCTCGCGGTGTTGCCGTTCTTCCATGTGTTCGCGATGACGGCGATTATGAATCTTGGTCTGGATATTGGCGCGGAAATGGTTCTGTTGCCCCGAGCCGAGATCAAGGCGTTGATGGACACAATAGCGCGCACCCGCCCTACCCTGCTCCCCGGCGTGCCCACACTCTTCACCGCTATCAGCAACGCCGCAGAGGCGAGGAAGGGTTTTGATCTCAGCTGCATCAAATTCTGCATCTCCGGCGGCGCGCCGATTTCTCCCGAGATCATGGACCGCTTCGAGAGGATTTCCCACAGCACCATCCTCGAAGGTTACGGATTATCCGAGACCTCGCCCGTGGTGACGTTCAACGTGCCGGGTGCGACTAAGCGCGGCAGTGTCGGCCCCGCGGTGCCGGGAACTGTGGTTGAGATCCGCGACCGGACTGATCCCGCCGTGTTGCTCACGCAGGGCGAACGCGGCGAGATCTGCGTGCGCGGGCCGCAGGTTATGCGCGGCTATTACCAAAAAGCAGAGGATACCATAGCGGCTTTCGTCGATGGCAGCTTTCGCACCGGGGATGTTGGTTACCTGGACGAGGATGGGTATTTGTTCATCGTCGATCGGATCAAGGATCTGATTTTGTGCGGCGGGTATAATGTTTATCCGCGCGTCATCGAGGAGGCCGCGTATCAGCATCCTGCGGTGCAGGATGCCATCGCTATCGGCGTGCCCGATAAATATCGCGGTCAGGCGCCGAAACTCTACGTCTCGCTGCGCCCGGGGC
>DAOMCN010000336.1:0-2327 GCA_035427885.1 Acidocella sp.
GATCCTGCAAGGATTTGGTTGCGCGTGGCCGCGAATGTGGCCTCTGCTTCCATCTTGGCCTGGAACTTAGCAAAGGCAGCCGGGTCGCCAATCGCCGCCTCGATATTCGCCCGGATGTTGCTATTGTTAAAAATGCGGCGCACAACATTTGCGCCGTCGGGGTTCGTGGCGATCTTGTGCTGGAGCGCGCTTGTAAACCCATTGAGAAAGAACTTTTTGTCGCCCGGCGCGAGGTTGGCAATGGCGGCTTTCGTCACGTCCGGCTGATTGTTAAGCGCCTTCGCGCCCATGTTCATCGCGTCCAGCGATTGCGACGGGCCGGCGTATGCAGCGCGTGCTGCCGCATAGTCTGGGTTAGCAGAATCGAGGTGGGACACAAAAGCCGCGCGCAGGGCGTTGATGGATCGGCCCTTGCCGTCGAGGTTTAACTTGCCGGTTGTTGGGTCTCGGTATGCCTCGACCGCATCGTCGATGCCCTGCTTCGCGGCATCAAGCGCCTTCATGCTGATGGGGGCGCCCGGCTCCGGGTGCAGGTAGTCAACGGGGTTAAACGGCTCTCCGGCTGCGACGGCGTTCCGTTGGGCGGTCGCGACGCCCTCTTTCATCGCGCGCTGCAAGTCAGGTGTTGCGAGCAATTCCTGCAAACGTGGCGTGAGTGGGACCGTTTGATTAAGGGCCTTGTCGTAGAGGGGGCGGGCCGCCGCTGCGCGCTGGGCCATAAGCTGCTCGGCTTGTGCGTGGACTGCGCCCGTTTCGCCCGTGGCCTCCGTAACAGCCGAGTGAGCGCGGACCCCCTGCTCATCCATGCGGCCCTGTAGGGTCTTCTGCGCGAGGTTAGACCCCTCGCCAGGGCTGTGTGCCACCACTTCCCCCAGCCCGCGAACGTTCGTTCCTCCAGCGTCAGCGAGGGTAGCGGCGGGGCCAAGCTCGCGCATACGCGCGAGGGCGTCCGAAACCGTAAGCCCGTCGGCCGTCAGGGATGCCAGCACGCGGCGCCCTGCGGCTGTAAGTGCCCCCTCCCCGGCGTCGAGAATGGGAGAGAGCGCATTACGGACAAGGGTGCCACCCATCTCGAGCGGACGCACCAATGCCGGCCCGAAGCCACCGAGCACCGCGCCCGGCACTGCGCCCCCGGCGAGCGTCCCACCTAATGACGCGGCGGCGCCCGCACCAGCAATGGCGCCAGCGGCAGCCCTGGAGGCACCACGGGCCAGCATGCCGCCTGCGCCACTGGATTCGCGGCCTGCGGTCCCGGCCAGAAAATTGCGGGCACCGTTAAGGTAGGGCGCAGCCTCGGGGACGGCTTCGCCAAGATACCCCAACCCGCTACCGATGATGCCGCCACCTGCCTCAGCGGCCGGGAGGGTGGCGAGGCCAAGCCCCAAGAGGCGCCCCGCCCCCCCTGCAATGCCGCCCTGCGGCTGGGCATCGAACCGCGTCTGTACGGCCGCGTTCGTAGCCTCTTCTTGCGCCGGAGTCGGGATGATCGGGAGTCCCGTGACACGGTTTACTAAACCCGTGAGTCCAATATCATTAGACCCAGCGGCGAGCGCATTACCCAGCACGCGGGGGACTGCGTAAAAGCTCGAGTTAAAGCCGTTTTGGATGCGTGCGTAGGTGCCCATGAATCCGTGATCGAGCGTAGGCGCTTGCGTGGCTGGCGCGCGAAGCACACGGTTGATGTCATCCATCGTGATCGCGTTCGGCGCGTCGGGAGCCGGGGCACCCGCAACCTGAGTCAACTGCGCGAGAGTTACCTGCGCCATGTTATTTGGCCTTCTGCGCAAACACGGATGGCATCTGCACCCATCCCTTCGCCATCGCCGAGTTAAGCGCGCCCACGAAATCCGAGCATTCCTTAGCCGTCATGGCCTTGAGCACGCGGACTTGCTCCGGTTCGGAGAGATACGGTAGCGCAAAGACGTTCGTGGTCTGGTATTGCGTATTCCACTGGCTCACAAACTTCGAGAAATCCGCCGACGCTCCGTTTGCCTGCTGGTATTCCTGCCATGCAGAGTTTTCGGCCTGTTTGTAGTCCAAGCCGCCCATTTTGAATGCCACGGCAGCCCGGAGAGCGCCGGGAGTCATCTTGCTATTGGGATTGCCGATGGCAACGGCGGCCATTTTCCCGTCCGTAGGAACGCCGAGGCCCTTGAGCGAGTTTTGCAAGAGCCAGCTTGAACTCTTGTCGAGTAGCTGGGTCTGCGTAGCCTGATTGCTCGGGAGACCCGTAAGCTCGGCCGCGAGCGCCCCGTACTTCTCAAGCGTGGGAGCCCCCGGGCCGGTCGTGGCGCCGGAATTAAGCGCCGCAAGACCCTGCTGCAAGT
>DAOMCN010000337.1:0-2284 GCA_035427885.1 Acidocella sp.
CATTGCGTCAGCCAGTGGGGGCATGATTTCCGGCCCGAATACATGCAGCTCGCGGGGCTTGGGCAGCGCTTTCCCGGCGTGCCGCGCATGGCACTCACCGCCACCGCCGATATGCAGTCCCGCGAGGAGATCCGCCGCCGCCTGTGCCTTGACGAGGCGCGGATGTTCCTGGCCAGCTTCGACCGGCCCAATATCCGCTACGCCGTCGTGCCGAAAGAAAGGCCGCTGGAGCAGCTTTTGACGTTTCTGCGCGCGCACCCGGGGGAAAGCGGGATTGTCTATTGTCTGAGCCGGGCGACGGTCGAGCGCACCGCAGCGGCACTCAAGGCCAAGGGCGTCAACGCCCTGCCCTACCATGCCGGGCTCGACGCGGAGATACGCTCGCGCCATCAGGATGCGTTTCTCGCCGAGGAGGGGTTGGTGCTGGTCGCCACCATCGCGTTTGGGATGGGGATTGATAAGCCCGATGTGCGCTTTGTTGTGCATCACGATCTGCCGGGGAGTCTGGAGGCGTTTTACCAGGAGACCGGGCGCGCCGGGCGCGACGGGATGCCCGCCGAGACGCTGCTGCTCTACGGGATGCAGGATATCGTCTTCCGCCGCCAGATGATCGACCAGACTTCCGCGCCCGAGGAAGTTAAGCGGGCGGAGCGGATTAAGCTCGATGCGCTGCTTGGGGTTTGCGAGACCGCCACGTGCCGGCGGCAGGCGATCTTGGCGCATTTTGGTGAGCGGTTGGCCGAACCTTGCGGCAATTGCGATACGTGCATGACCCCGGTTGAGACCTGGGACGCCACCACCGCCGCGCGCAAGGCGCTCTCAGCGATTTTGCGTACCGGGCAGAGTTTTGGCACCGGGCATCTCGTGGATCTGCTGCTGGGCAGCAAGACCGAGAAAATTCTGCGCTTCAGCCATGACAAGCTGCCGACCTTTGGCGTCGGGACGGAACTCGACCGCAAGGGGTGGGGCTCGTTGTTTCGTCAGCTCATCGTCCGGGGGATGATCGAGGTGGACCATGATTCCTACGGCGCGCTGCGGATGAGCGCCACGGCGGAGCCGGTTTTGCGTGGGTTGGAGCCGGTGCGGTTACGGCGCGAGCAGTCGGCCAGCGCTGCTGCCTCGGTGATGAAGAAACGCAATGAGCGCGTGGTGGTCGAGGGCGAGGACGCGGCGTTGTACGAGGCGTTGCGCGCTGAACGTACCCGACTGGCGCGCGAGCAGGCGGTGCCCGCCTATGTGATCTTCCACGATGCGACGCTGGTCGCCATTGCCGCCTCGCGCCCAGAGAGCTTGCAGGCGCTTGGCGAAATTCCCGGCATGGGGCGGACCAAGGTGGAGCGCTATGGCGCGGTCGTCCTCGCCGTCGTCCAGGCGGCACGCTAGAAAGTCGGTAAAGGCGCACTATGTGTTGAAATACCGAAGCGGCAAAAGCGAGGAAAAGAAAATGGCCATACAAAAGCTCGACAAAGCGAATTGGGGTCCGTATTTCGACCGGCTTTCTAAAAAATTGACCAAAACTGCCAGCGAGGAACGGGCCGAAGTCAAAGTTGCCTCCCTGCGCCTGGGGAATCAGGTTTCGGCTGAATGGTTGCTGCTGCTGGGAGTCACCTACGATCATCAGGATGATATCCTGGAAATTTCGCTCAATGGGCTGGAACACATCATCCATCGGCCGAAGACTATCTTCGTCGATGAGGAGAGCGGCGCGCTGGTGAGTTTCGAGGTGATCGACGCGGAGGATGTTCAGCATATCGTGCAACTGCGTCAGCCGGTTGGGCTATCCGCTCCGGCTGATAACGAGGTTGACCGAGCGGTTGACGAGGCGGGGGACGAATCCTTTCCCGCGAGCGACCCGCCGTCCTGGACCGGGTCTTAAAGCCTATAGCGGCAGTTTTGCCGTGCGTTTTACCGTGCGCAATGTCAGGGTGGACTGGACGCGGCTGACACCAGGGACGCTGGTTAGCACCTCGGAGTGTAACCGCTCCAGATCCTCCATGTCGCGGAAGATGACGCGCAGCAGGTAATCCGACTGGCCCGCCAGCAGGTAACATTCCTGGATTTGCGGAACGAGGTTTACCCGCGCCTCGAAAGCGTCCAGCTTTTTGCGGTCCTGGCCGTCGAGCGTGATGAAGACATAGGCCGTTCCAGGGAAGCCCGCGGCTTTCTGATCCAAGACGAGATGGGTGCCCGCGACCAGGTCGCCCTGCATCAGCAGGTGCAGGCGACGCAGGCAGGCGGAGGGGGAAAGGTTCACTTTTTCCGCGAGATCTGCATTGGAGAGCCG
>DAOMCN010000338.1:0-2277 GCA_035427885.1 Acidocella sp.
GTGGCTTTCCGGGAAGCCGTAGCTGCCGAAGCCTTCGAGCTGTTTAAAAATCCGCTCAGCAAAATCCTGCGCATAGCCGTTGGCGACCATGCCGGTGATCAGTTTCTCCTGAAAGTTGGTCACGCTGCCGGTGTGCTTGAAGGTCGCCATGGCACGGCGCAGCTGGTCTGCCTCGCCGGGGCTGAAGCCCGCACATTCAATAGCGGCACGCCGAGAGTTTTGCCCAGCACTTTTTCCAGTTGCGGCGTCGGGTACTCGACTTTCTCTTTGCCCTCGCGGCGGCGCAGATAGGGGTGGACCATATCGCCCTGGATTGGCCCCGGCCGGACGATGGCAACCTCAATGACCAGATCGTAAAACGTCCGGGGCTTCATGCGCGGCAGCATGGACATTTGTGCCCGGCTCTCGATCTGGAAGGTACCGACCGTGTCGGCGCGGGAGATCATCGCGTAGGTGCGCGGGTCTTCAGCCGGGATGGTGGCGAGGTCGAGCGTGATGCCTTTGTGCTGGGCGAGGAGGTCGAAGCCACGCTTCATGCAGGAGAGCATGCCGAGCGCCAGGCAATCGACCTTCATGAATTTGAGCGCGTCGATGTCGTCTTTGTCCCACTCGATGACTTGGCGGTTGTCCATGGCGGCGGGTTCAATGGGCACCAACTCATCGAGACGGTCGCGGGTGAGGACGAAGCCGCCGGGATGCTGGGAGAGATGACGTGGCGTGCCGATGAGCTGGCGGGCCAGATCAATCGCCAGCCCCAGTCGCCGGTCGCTGAGGTTCAGGTTCAATTCGGCGGCCTGCTCGGGGTCGATGCCTTCTTCTGACCAGCCCGAAACCTGCGAATTCAGCAGGGTGATTAAATCTTCCGGCAGGCCGAGCGCCTTGCCGACGTCGCGCAGCGCGCCACGGGTGCGGTAGCGGATCACCACGGCACACAGGGCGGCATGGTCACGGCCATAGGTATCAAAAACCCATTGCATGACGATCTCGCGGCGTTCGTGCTCAAAATCGACGTCGATGTCCGGCGGTTCGCGGCGTTCCTCTGAGACGAAGCGCTCGAACAGCAGGTCATTGCGCGCAGGATCGATGGAGGTGACGCCGAGCACATAGCAGACCGCGCTGTTGGCAGCGGAGCCTCTCCCCTGGCAGAGAATCCCCTGGCTGCGGGCAAAACGGACAATGGAATTCACTGTCAAAAAATACGGCGCGTATTCCAGCGTCTCGATCAGCTTCAGCTCGTGCTTGAGGGTGGCGATGACCTCATCGGGCACCCCGTCCGGGTAGCGTTGTTTGGCGCCCTCCCAGGTGAGCTGTGCCAACGCCTCCTGGGCGGTGAGGCCAGGGAGTAGAAGCTCTTCGGGATATTGGTAGCTCAACGCGTCCAGCGAGAAGCGGCAACGGTTGGCGATCTCGACCGTGCGGGCCAGGGCTTCGGGATAGCGGCTGAACAGGCGGTGCATTTCTGCGGGCGGTTTGAGGTAGCGGTCGGCGTGGCGTTCGCGGCGGAAACCGGCATCGTCGATGGTGCAGTTGTGGCGGATGCAGGTGACAACGTCCTGCAGAATGCGCCTAGCCGGGATGTGGAAGAGGACGTCGTTGGTGACGACGGTGGGAACGCGGGCCTGGGCTGCCATGTTTGAGAGTTCGAAGAGGCGGAGCTGGTCGTTGGGCCGGCGGCGCAGGGTCAGCGCCATGTAGGCGCGGTTGCCGAACACCTCGGACAATCGGCGCAAACGTAAGGCGCAGGTCTCGTCCGCCTCATCGGGCACGAGAACGGCGATCAGGCCGTCGCTATAGGCGGCGAGGTCGGACCAATCGAGAAGACATTGCGCCTTACCGCCGCGTTTTTTGCCGAGCGAGAGCAGGCGGCACAGACGGGCGTAGGCGGCGCGATCGGTGGGGTAGACCAGCACCGCCATGCCGTCGGTGAGGTCGAGGCGGCAGCCGACGATGAGCCTGATTCCGGTGTCCTTGGCCGCCACGTGGGCGCGGACGATGCCGGCCAGGCTGTTGCGGTCGGTGATGGCCAATTCCTTGATGCCGAGATACGCCGCCTGGGCGAACAGTTCTTCGCAGGAGCTGGCGCCGCGCAAAAAGCTGAAATGCGAGGTGCATTGCAGCTCGGCATAGCGGCGGGCGTTCATCCGAAAATGCCGTGCAGGAACCAGCGGTGGGAGCCGGTCGCCGCATCCTCGCCGTCACCGGCGCGGTAAATCCAGAAGCGTTCGCCGGATTCGTCCTCGACCTGGAAATAATCCCGCACCGTCGCCAGTTCGGCGT
>DAOMCN010000339.1:0-2260 GCA_035427885.1 Acidocella sp.
TGATGCCGCGCTCACGCTCCTGGTCCATGTAATCGGTGGTGGTGTTGCCGTCATGGACTTCACCGATTTTGTGGGACACGCCGGTATAGTAGAGAATCCGCTCCGTCGTGGTGGTCTTCCCCGCGTCAATATGCGCGGTGATCCCGATATTCCGGATCTTGCCAAGGTCGAAATCAGCCATCAAAAGCCTCCACGGGCGACAAAAAATAAAAAAGGGTCGGAGCACCTTGGAAGAGTGCGCACGTCGCCCGGCTTTTGCGGCAGCGCGCGGCGTTTGGCAACCCCGTTTGCAGCGATCCTGCCCCGCAGCCCGCGACTTTTAGCGCAAATTCCCGGCCGCCGCCGCGTGCCGGGCGAGATCCTCGGGCAAAAAACAGGTGCAACTGGCATCAATCGGGCTATATATAAGGCTTCCACCTCTCGCGGGTTGGCTGCTCAAAATGCGCAAGCTTGTTGCCTTGGTCCTGGTCCTGGCGCTCTTTAGGCCCGCGTTTGCGGAGAGTGAAACCGCGACTCTCGATAACCATACGCTCCAGCTTTCCGGGACGCACGGCGATTTCATCCTTAGACTCGATGGTCGTGTGCTGTTCCACGATGTCGGCGATGATGCTGTTTCAATTGTGGGGATTTACAGCTCAGGTCCTGGGGGGACTGTGCTTTCCCTCTCGTCTGGCGGGTCGGTCAGCAGCGAGACTTCCAGCACGGGCGACATAAGCAACGGGTTCAGCGCCGCGTTGCTCGAAGAGGATACCGGCTCGGAGACCTGTCCGGTCAAGTATCAGGCGGTTATTTTGGGCGCCACCACGATTGTCTCGAAGCCTTTTGGTGCTTGCGCTCATGCGGTGCAGGTTACTCAGGATCATGGCGTCCTGGTTGTCGTGACCGAGGATGCTTCGGGCAATCACGAGGAGGTGGATACGATCTCGGCGACGGGCGTTACCGCCGAGATCAGCGCCACGGACTAGAGCGACATCCGGTTAAGGTGAGTGGAAGAATTTGACTTAACCGGATGAAATTGCTGGTTAGAACATAGTCAGGGCGTATTCCGTTTGTACGGATACACTCTAATGGTGGGCGACGCCCGCGAGCGCTTCCATGCGTTCCTTGTCGGCGGCCAACTCCTGCGCCGGGCCTTCGTGGACGATCTCGCCATCGCCCAGCACGTAGGCGCGGTCCGCCAGTTGCAGTGCCAGGAAGGCGTTCTGCTCGACCAGCAGGATGGAGATGCCTTCCGCCTTCATTGTCCCTACCGTGCGCATCACTTCCTGCACGATTACCGGGGCGAGGCCTTGGCTTGGTTCGTCCAGGATCAGGAACTTCGGGTTGAGCAGCAGGGCGCGGGCGATGGCGAGCATTTCCTGCTCGCCGCCCGAGAGCTTGCCGGCCTTCGAGGTCCGCCGCTCGTCGAGCCGGGGGAAGAGCTTATAGACTGAGTCGACCTGCCAGAGGCCTTTGGTCACGGGCGGGACCAGCAGGTTTTCATGTACGCTCAGGTGGCCAAAAATCTTGCGTCCTTCGGGGACGTAGCCGACCCCCGCGCGCGCAATCCGGTAGGGCGACCAGCGGGTCGAGTTCTCGCCAAAGAGGGAGATGCGCCCCTCGCGCGGCGGGGTCAGGCCCATGATCGAGCGCAGGGTCGTGGTTTTGCCCGCACCGTTGCGCCCGAGCAGCGCCACCAGTTCGCCCTCGCGCACTTCCATGCTGACGCCCTGCAGGATGTGGCTCTTGCCGTAATAGGTGTGGATGTTTTCCGCGACGAAAATGCTCATGCCGCTACCCCCAGATAGGCCGCCTGGACACGCGGGTTTTCGGCGATCTGGTCGGCGTTGCCCTGCGCCAGCAAGGTGCCGTTGTCGAGCACTGTAATACGGTCGGCCACGCCGAAGACGATGCTCATGTCATGTTCGATGAACAGCATGGTAATTTTCTGGTCCTTGTTTAGCGCACGGATTAATCCGGTCATGTGGTTGGTTTCCTCATCCCCCATGCCTGCCGTTGGTTCATCGAGCAGCAGCAGCTTCGGGTGACGCGACAGCGCGATGCCGACCTCTACCACGCGCTGGTCGCCATGGCTGAGCTCGCCCGCCACGCGGTCTGCTTTCGAGGTGATTTTGACCATCTCCATCAGCTCATCGACACGGCGATCCACCTTGGCACGCGTTGCGCTCCGCACCCAGGGCCAGAGATTCAAACCCATCTCCGTCTCCACCGCCACGCGCAGATTTTCATACACGGTCAGGTCGAGGAAGACCTCGGTGAT
>DAOMCN010000340.1:0-2257 GCA_035427885.1 Acidocella sp.
CAGAGGAGAATATCGGGCAGGCGAATATCAACGGGGTGGAGAGTGAGATTATGCTCAACCCTGTGCCATGGCTGACGGCAGATGTGAGCTATACCTATACGCGGGCGGAGGATGCGCAGACCCGGGCAGCGTTGCTGCGCCGGCCGCAGAACGCGGGGAGTGCGACAGTGACGGTGACGCCGCTGCCGGGGCTCAGCATCACGCCGCAGGTTCAGTATGTCGGGCGGTTTGTGGATTATTTGTACCAGAATAACGGGTATCCGATTACCAACGCGACGGGGACTGGCAATGCCAAGTCTGGGACGATTGTTAATCTGACCGTGGATTACAAATATTCGGACAAATTCACGCTGTTTGCGGATGGCAAGAATATCCTCAATTCGAATTTCGAGCCGGTGAATGGGCTTCAGATTCCGGGGGAGTCGTTGCTGCTCGGTGTGCGGGCGACGATTTAGTAAGGACAGACGGGAAGGGGAGACGGGCGCCTCGCGGCGCCCGATTTTTTCTAGAAGAGCGTGCCCAGGCGCAGTTCGAGGTTGCGGCTCAAGGGGGCGCCGTGGGCGGCAAGGTCGTATTCGGCGATGGCCATGACCGCGAAGTGTGGCGTCAGGTAGGTCGAGGCGATCAGGCGCAGTTGCGTCTCGTTGGTGCGGATCCCGGTGTCCTCGGTTGCGCCGTTGCTCAGCCGGTAGGTCTGTTTGCCGCCAAAGCTTTGGTAGAAGCCGGGGGCGATGAAGGCGTCCGATTTGGGGAAGATCTCGTAGGGCAAGTAGATGCGCAGCTCTTCCGAGGGTTGTTCGTGGAAGGTCGCCGGAGCCGAGGTGGCGGCTTGGATGGGATTGAAGGCGGCGCGAAGGCTGTTGGCGTAGATGGCCGGAGCGTTGGCAGATGCGTTTTTGTCGGCGCTGAAGAAATAGGCCGAGCCCCAGACTTCCAGCGCTAGGTTGCGCCCTGTGGGGGAGCCAAGCAGCGTGGTTCGAAAACCGGCTTCTGGGTCGAAGCTCCAGACGTTCGGGCCGGGGGTCAGGTCTGCGGTTTTGCGGGAGGTACCGAGGGGGAGGGTGACCCAGGGGCCGACGACCAGCGAGGTGCCGGTGGCGGGGAGGCTAAGCGGGTAGGCGAAGACGCCTAGAACCGGCTGGCCAAAGCCGTCCGAATGCGACAGGCTGGCATGGCCGGGGCCAAAGGGGCCTGCCTGGGGGATACCCGCCTCCTGGCCCCCCAGGAAGCTGACGTAGGGAATGTACGCCTGGACGCCGGAGAGCACGCCGTCGATCGTGAAGGTGCGGACGTAGCGGGCGATCTGGATGTCGGCGGAGATGTGGGTGTTTTTGGCGTAGCTGACGCCTTGAACCGTACCCATCGCCCCAGAGTCGGTGAATTCGTTATAATACAGGGCGATATTGATGTTTGACGGGGGCGCGACGGCGTCGCCGGGAAGCGGGTTCGAGGCGAAGGCGGCGGGGCAGGCAAGGAACGAGGCAAGGGGGGCGGCCAAGCCGAGGAAGCGGGCGAACAAGCGAGGTTCTTGAGCAATCATGGGCCGATCTCCTCTACATTTTGTTTTGTGCGTAGAGGATTTTCCTCCTGGCGCGGACCGCAGATAAAGATCCCGATGTTCCCCGCTGACTCAGAGACAATGCCCCTGAAGGAGTTAATTATTGGTTACGTTTCTAAAGACGCGGCAGGAATAAAAATCTCCCCCAAGGCGGTGCCTTGAGGGAGGTTTTCTTTGGGATTAGGCTGCGTCGTTCGAGCTGCGATCGGCGCGCTTGCGGGCATTGGGGTCCAAGTGCTTCTTGCGCAGACGCACGGCGGAGGGAGTGACTTCCACCAGTTCGTCGTCCTCGACATAGGCGATCGCCTGTTCCAGCGACATTTTACGGGGCGGAACCAGGAGAAGAGCCTCGTCCTTGCCTGCGGCGCGGATGTTGGTCAGCTTTTTTTCGCGTACCGGGTTCACGTCCAGATCGTTCTCGCGGGAGTGTTCGCCCAGGATCATGCCGACATAAACTTTTTCGCCAGGGGAAACGAACAGCGCGCCCCGGTCCTGCAAGGAGAACAGCGAGTACTGCACGGCTTCACCGTCCTCGGAGGAGATCAGCGCGCCGTTACGACGGCCTTCGATGGTGCCTTTCCAGGGGCCGTAGCCCGCGAAGAGGCGGTTCATCACGCCGGTACCGCGCGTGTCGGTGAGGAACTCGCCGTGATAGCCGATCAGGCCGCGCGAGGGGATGCGGAAGGTCAGGCGCTGCTT
>DAOMCN010000341.1:0-2212 GCA_035427885.1 Acidocella sp.
CCGATCCGCGCAGCTTCTGTATCCAGAAATCCTTGCAGAACATCGCCCACGCCGCGCCGGGCGACGAAGCCGCGCTCGACCATAACCTGATGTTCGCCGGGCACAACGCCTACCGCTTCGGAACTGACCCGTTCTACTCGAACGGCTTTATCCCGACGGTACGTGAACTGGTGGACCGTATCCTCACCGGCAAGTAATCCCGGAACGGAAAAACTGTGGCGATTCGTGTGGCCCGGCTAAACTCCGGGTCACACCCCGAATCGGAGTCTCGTTCATGACCAGTGTTTCTGCTGCCTCGCGTCCTTATGTTATCGTCCTGGGCAATGAAAAGGGCGGCTCGGGCAAATCCACGACCTCGATCCACATCATCGTCGCCCTCCTGCGCGAAAAATACGCCGTAGGCGCGCTCGACCTCGACGCAAGACAGGGCACGCTAAGCGGGACCATTGCCGCGCGCCGACATTTTGTGGCGTCCAAGGGGATTGATCTTCCGCTACCCGATTTCCGCTCGGTCCCGCGCTCCGCGCTCGACCATCGCCCGGAAGCCGAAGCCGAGGAGCGCGCACGTTTCGACGCCGCCTTCGCCGAACTACAGGCCGGTGGCGCTGAGATCATAGTCATCGATTGCCCAGGCGCGGACACTTACCTCTCGCGCTACGGCCACGCTCATGCGGATACGCTGATCACCCCGATCAACGACAGTTTTGTCGATTTCTCGATGTTGGCGCGGGTAGATCCCGATAACCACAACATCATCAACCCGAGCATCTATTCCGAGATGGTCTGGGAAGCGCGCAAACAGCGCTTTACCCGGGATCGTGGCCGGATCGACTGGATCGTGATGCGCAACCGCCTTGCCGCGTCCGAGGCGCGCAACAAGCGCGACGTCGGCGAAACCCTGGACTCCCTGGCAAAGCGCATCGGCTTTCGCACGCTCAAGGGCTTTGGCGAACGTGTTATCTTCCGCGAGCTTTACCTGCAAGGCCTGACCCTGATGGACGTGCGCGAGGCGAATATCGGCATCGCCCTAGGCCTTTCGCACATCGCGGCGCGGACCGAGGTGCGCGCGCTGATCGGCGCAATCAAACTGCCGCCTGCGAAATTGCGCATGGTGGCGTAGCGGGCGGCATTTTTCCTCCTCCCAGTACGGCATAAAAAGAAATAATTTTATGAGTTTTTGAGTATTGCAAATGCGATATTCTTTTCTTTGGCTGTTTTAGCCGCAGATATTGAAAAATTTTCTCTCGTATCCTTTTCTGGGGGGATGACGAGCAACGTTTTCCTGGTTGGTGCCGGCCCTGGCGACCCTGAGTTACTGACGCTGAAAGCCGCGCGCGTGCTCGGTGCGGCCGATGTCGTCTTGTATGACAGCCTGGTCGATCCCCGAATTCTGGCGCTGGCCGGGGCAGGGGCGCTGTTGATTGCGGTCGGCAAGCGCGCCGGTCGTCATTCCGCGAGCCAGGCAGACATCTGCCGCCTCCTGGTGCGGCACGCGCAGGCCGGCGCGCGCGTCGTGCGCCTCAAGGGCGGCGACCCGATGGTTTTTGGCCGCGCCACCGAGGAAATGGACGCGTTGCATCGTGCAGGCATCCGCTTTGAAGTCGTCCCTGGCGTCACCGCCGCAACGGCGGCTGCTGCGGGGCTGCAACTTTCCTTAACCCGTCGCGGCGTGGCTCGCTCGCTGCATTTTCTCGCGGGGCACGGCGCGGAGCACGGCCTCCCGGCGCATGACTGGGTCTCGCTCACCAAATCCGGCGGCACGCTCGCCGTCTATATGGGCGGCCAGACGGTGGGCGGCCTCGCCACGCATTTCATTGAGGCCGGAATGTCGCCGCAGATGCCAGCCATCGCGGTGGAAAACGCCAGCCTGGCGAACCAACGAGAATTCCGCGCCACCCTCGCCACACTACCCCGCGCACTGCGGCAGGCAGCGTGCGACGGGCCAGTCCTGGTGCTGATCGGCGAGGCGCTGGACGAGGGCGCGATGGCGGAAGAACTTCTGGTACAAGCGACGGCTTACTAACAAACCATTAAAAAAAGCGGCATCGTGAAGAATTTGCGATTGCCCGTAAAATTAAACCGACTCTTAACACCAAAACGATAATTCAGCCCGGTATATAGCCCCCAATGCCACCCGGCATTCCGTCGAGCGCACACCGTGAAGCGCTCGGCCGTTTTATGATGGAGCGCCGTGTGAAAAATTTCCCTATTA
>DAOMCN010000342.1:0-2208 GCA_035427885.1 Acidocella sp.
GGCGAAGGGCAAGTTCGACCTGGAAGACTACGCCGCCCAGCTCAAGCAGATCTCCAAAATGGGCTCGCTCTCCGGCATCCTCGGCATGCTGCCGGGTGTCGGCAAGATCAAGCAGCAGATCGCTGATGCCAATCTCGACAACACCATGTTCAAGCGCCAGGCCGCAATCATCGGCTCGATGACCAGAGCCGAGCGCCGCAACCCGGATATCCTGAAAGCCAGCCGCAAGAAGCGCGTCGCCGCCGGCTCCGGCACCTCGGTGCAGGAGGTCAACAAGCTGCTCAAGCAGTTCGACGACATGTCGACGATGATGAAGCGCATGAACAAAATGGGCGGCCAGGAGGCGATGATGCGCCAGATGCAGGCCGCCATGGGCCAGCAGAAAGGCGGCCGCCGGCCGTTCTAAGTTTTTCCGACCCACAGCTTTCACGAAGTCACCCCGTTTAACGAAGTACCTAAGGAGTCTCCATGTCCGTTAAGATCCGCCTGTCGCGCGCCGGCGCCAAAAAGCGCCCGTTCTACCATATCGTCATCGCCGATGCGAACAGCCCGCGCGACGGCAAGTTCATCGAGCGCGTCGGCACCTACAATCCGATGCTCCCCGCCGACCACGCCGAGCGCGTGACCCTGGTGAGCGAGCGCCTGACCTACTGGATTGCCAACGGCGCTCAGGCGACGGACCGCGTCGCCAAATTCCTCGGCAAAGCCGGGCTGATCAAGATGCCGGTCTATGCCGAGCAGCCCAAGCAGTCCGCGCCGAAGAAGAAAGCGCAGGAACGCGCCGCCGAGCGCGCGAAAGCCGCCGCTTAATCTAACGGACGCAAGGTGAACGAGCGGTTGATCCTGATGGGCGTAATCGGCAAGCCACACGGCGTGCGTGGTCTGGTGCGGGTGCATGCCCACACCGAGGACCCGGACATGCTTGCCCAATACCCCCTGACCGACCGTACCGGCCGGGCCTTCTCGCTGGAATGGCTACACGACAACGTCGCCCAACTCAGCGAGCTTACCCCCGCCGGCCCCCGCCCGATCACCGACCGCAACGCGGTGGAAAAGCTCAACCTGACCGAGCTTTACACCCCGCGGTCCGCTTTGCCGGAAACCGATGAGGAAGAGTTCTACCTCACCGACCTCATCGGCCTTAGCGCCAAAAGTAAAACCGGCGAGAATCTCGGCACCATCGCTGTCGTGCATGACTACGGCGGCGGCGCCAGCCTGGAACTCTCCCCCGGCGCGCGCCTCGTACCCTTCACTCGTGCCGCCGTCCCGGTCGTGGACCTCGCCCGCGGCCATGTCGTCGTCATCCCTCCCGCCGAAATCGTGGGAGATGCCGCACCATGACTTGGCGCGCCGACGTCCTGACCCTCTTCCCCGGCATCTTCCCCGGCCCCCTCTCCGAGTCCCTGGCGGGCAAGGCGTTGGTCGAACAAAAATGGTCACTAAAAACCACGGACATCCGGGACTTCGGCTTAGGCCGCCACCGCAGCGTGGACGACACGCCCTTTGGCGGCGGCGCCGGCATGGTCCTCCGCCCGGACGTACTCGACGCCGCCATCGCCTCGGTCGTGGATGATCGCCCCTTGATCGTCCTGACCCCGCGCGGCACTCCGCTCACACAACCTCGCGTGCGCGAACTGGCCCAGGGCCCCGGCGTCATCCTCCTCTGCGGCCGGTTCGAGGGCATCGACCAACGCGTCATCGAAGCCCGCGCTGCGGAGGAAATCAGCATTGGGGATTACATCCTCTCGGGCGGAGAACTCGCAGCCCTGGTGCTGCTGGACACCACTATCCGCCTGCTCCCCGGCGTCATGGGCGCAGCCGAGAGCGCGGAGGAAGAGAGCTTCTCCTCCCCCCTGCTAGAATACCCCCACTACACCCGCCCGGCACTGTGGGCGGACCGTGCGGTGCCCGAAGTCCTGACCTCCGGCAACCACGCGGCCATCGCCAAGTGGCGCCATGAGGCCGCCACCGCGATCACCAGAACCCGCAGACCCGACCTCTACAATCAATACATTGCATCCGGCGCAGCCACGCCCTAAACACCGCTTTCGAAAAGGATTTCCACCATGAACATTATCCAAACCATCGACGCCGAACAGATCGCCAAACTGACCGAAGGCAAGCCGATCCCGAACTTCGTCCCCGGCGACACCCTGCGCGTCAGCGTAAACGTGAAGGAAGGCGAGCGCTCGCGCGTCCAGGCTTTTG
>DAOMCN010000343.1:0-2188 GCA_035427885.1 Acidocella sp.
CAATGCCGGTTGGATCGCCACGGTGGACTGGGGCACCGCGCTGGCGCCGATTTATATGGCGCATGATGCAGGGATTGATGTCCATGTGTGGGTTGATGAGACACGGCCACGCAACCAGGGGGCCTCGCTCACGGCCTGGGAGCTGGGCAAGCATGGCGTGAAACACACAGTTATTGTCGATAACGCGGGCGGGCATATTATGCAGCGCGGCGATGTGGACCTCGTGATTGTCGGTACTGACCGCGTCACGCGCTCGGGAGATGTGGCCAATAAGATCGGCACATACTTAAAGGCGCTGGCGGCGCGCGATAATGGCGTGCCCTTCTATGTCGCGCTGCCGTCTTCGACGATCGACTGGACGATCAGCGATGGGCTTGCGGATATTCCCATCGAGGAACGCGCCCAGAGCGAGGTCACGATGGTGACGGGGCGCGCGCTCGATGGCACGGTCACCACCGTGCGCGTTGTGCCCAAGGATAGTCCCGCGGCGAACCCGGCCTTCGATGTTACCCCGGCGCGGCTGGTTTCCGGGCTGATTACAGAGCGCGGTCTGTGCGACGCCAACGAGGGTGCGCTGCGCGAAATGTTCGAGGATCTTGCGTAAGATATTCCTCTCGCTTGTGGTGCTGGGCAGTTGCTCGATGCTCGGCGGCTGCGTGGCGCCTGACGCGCACGCGCCGCCTTTTGCGCAACTGCCTTATGTGCGCTTCTCTCGCACCGATGCGGTTCGCGTTGCGCTGGATGAGTGGCGGCTCTGGGGAATGCGCGTCGATGATACCGGGGGGACGGGCTATGTGCCGAGCGACGCCACTATGGGCGAGCGCCAGCCGGGGTTATGGGAGCGCGTCGGCGAGTATTGGTGGGAGGGCATGAACGCGGATCAGCCCGACAATGCCTGGACCGGGAAGCATGATGCCCGGGGCAAGGCTTTCTCCGTTGCGGCGAATGGGGATTATGCGTGGTCGGCGTCGTTTATTTCTTATGTCATGCGGATCGCCGGGGCGGGGAAGAAATTTCCCTATGCGCCGGACCATGCCAGCTACATCAATTACGCCGCGCGCGCGGCACGGGGCGAGGTGCGAAATCCGCTGTTGGTGGCACGCGATCCGGCAAGTTATGCGCCGCGACTGGGGGATCTTCTGTGCTTCGGGCGGGGGAGCGCGGCGGGCATGCGCTTTGACGATTTGCCGACGCGGCGCGATTTCCCTGCGCATTGCAGTATCGTCGTCGGCGGCGGAGCGCAGAGCGTCTCCGCCATCGGCGGCAATGTCGATGATGCGGTAACGATGGAGCATCTGCGCACCGATGCGCAGGGCAAACTCAAGGGAAACCTGGAGAACTGGTTTGTGGTGTTGCAGGTGATGTACCTACGCAATTAGAGCGGTTCATCTTCACGATGAACCGCTCTGGCGTTGGCTCAGGCGCACAATTTTATGCGTCTAAATCTCTAAGCCGTAGGCGTTGAGTACTGCGTCCATCCAGGCCTCGATCCGCGTTTCGCCTTCCAGCAGCGGTTTGGCCGCGACCATGCGACCCCACTGCAGCGCGCCGAAGATGATATGGTCGGCATAGGCGGGGGCGGCGCCGGAGACGAAATCCTGCTCACCCAAAACACGGCGCAGGGGACTCAAGGTTTTGTGCAGCGTTGCAACGTTTTTCTCCCGCGCGGCGGTGATGTCCTTGAAGGAGGATTTGTAGGCGGCCTCGCGCGAGGTTTGAAAATAGTCGCGGTCCTTAGGGTGCAGGCGGGGGAGGATTTCTGGCACCACCACCCAGCCGATGGCGCGGTGGAGCACGTCCTCACTCCAGGCGCGGACGAAGTTCGTTAGCCCCTGCCCCGGCGGATCGCCAAAGAGCGAGGGGCCGTTGGGGTATTGGGCTTCCAGATACCCGGCGATGCTCTGGCTGCCCGCGATTTCGCGCGTGCCGTCGATCAGCACCGGCACTTTGTCCTGGCCGGAAAAGGCGATCGCGTCCTTGTCGGTGAAGCGCCAGGGCAGCGTCTCGTAAGACAGGTTTTTATGCGCCAACGCCAGTTTGATGCGCCAGCAATACGGGCTGAAGCGGAAGGTCTCGTCCTCGCCCGCGAGGTCATAGAGGATGCGGCGGTTCATTGCGCGGTCTGCCCGAACAGGATGGTTCGTGATTCGGGTGTCACCGTTGGGGTCGGGTTGATATCCTTCGCCAA
>DAOMCN010000344.1:0-2152 GCA_035427885.1 Acidocella sp.
GTTTGGTTTTTCGGCCTATGAATCGGCGCAGATGTTTGACCATCTCAACCTCGATTTCACGATGCTCATTCCGCTGATCCTGCTTGTGCTGCTGCGCCGGGTGAAGGGAAAAGCCCAGCGGTTGACAACGGTTTTCTGGTTAGCGATTTTTCTCGCGGCGCAGTTTTTGATTTCCGAGGAGATTTTCGCGACCTTCGTGCTGTTTGGCGGTATTGGGTTCGTGCTCGCCTTTGCGCTGCTGCCTGCGTATCGGGGCGCGCTGCGGGCTTTGGCGGTGGATGGACTGTGCGCGCTGCCGGTGGTGCTGTTGCTGGTCTCGCCGTTGCTGATCGCGATGTTTGCCGGGCCATATGATGTCGCGCATCCGGCGAAATGGCCGCATATGTTCTCCAACGATCTGCTGAATATTCTGCTGCCCACGCAGGCGACGGCGCTGGGCGGCGCGTTGGCGGCGCCCATCACGCGGCGCTTTACCGGGGGGCTGGATGAGCAGGGCGGTTATCTCGGGCTGCCGGTGGTTTTGCTTCTTGGCATGGCGGGGCGTGAGTTTTGGGGGGACCGCAGGCTGCGCATTCTGTTTCTGATGCTGGGGATTTTGCTTGTCGCCAGCCTGGGGCCGCGGCTGGTGGTTGCCGGGTACAATACCGGGGTGGTGTTGCCCTGGGCCGTGCTGTTGCATCTGCCGCTGCTCAGCGCGGCGCTGCCGGCGCGGGTTATGCTCTATGCTTCGCTGGTAGTGGCCATTATCGTTGCCGGTTGGGTGGCGCAGGATTTGCGGCGACGGTATCTTTTGGGTGTGGTCGCGTGTTTGTCGTTGGTTCCGGTTCTGCATCCAGTCTCGTCTGCGCCGGCGCTGGAGTTTTTTCGTCCTGGACGGGTTGAGGCGGCGCTTGGGCCTAGTCCGCGGCTGTTGATCCTGCCGTTCGGGATTGCCGGGAAGTCGTCCTATTGGCAGCAGGAAAACAACTTTGGTTTTACCCAGGTGGGCGGGTATCTGGGCTTCCCGCCGAAGGCGCAACAGGCCTATCCTGCGGTCATGCAGATGTTTTCAAATACGTTTTTTGATCATTTCCCAGCCGATCTGGCGGCCTATTGCCAGAGTTCAGGAGCGCAATACGTGATCGCCACGCCAGGCACTGTGGCTGGGGAATGGGCGGCGCTGCGCAGTCTTGGCTGGCCTGCACGAAAGGTGGATGATGTCACCATTTTCACAGTGCCGCGCGCATGAGCCGGTTTCTCTCGCTTGTCGTACCGTTTTACAACGAGGCTGCGGCGATTCAGCCTTTTTACGACGCTATTTTGCCGTGTCTGGAGGCGATCGGGGGGACGGCGTGGGAGATTGTCTGCGTCGATGACGGCAGCACGGATGGGACGTTGCTTAAGCTGGTTGCGCTGGCGCAGGCCGATGGGCGGTTCAGGGTGATCGAGTTTTCGCGTAATTTTGGTAAGGAGGCGGCGCTGACGGCGGGGATCGACGCGGCGCTCGGCGAAGCGGTGGTGCCGATTGATGCGGATTTGCAGGACCCGCCGGAGTTGATTGCCGAGATGGTCGCGGCGTGGCGCGCGGGCGCCGAGGTGGTGCTGGCCAGGCGGGCGGACCGGGCTTCGGACGGGGTGCTCAAGCGGCAGACGGCGGCGTGGTTCTATCGGCTGCACAACCGCGTCTCGAAGACGAAAATTCCTGAGAATGTCGGGGATTTTCGGCTTATGGACCGGATCGTCGTCGAGGCGCTCAAGCAACTGCCCGAGCGCCAGCGGTTCATGAAAGGGCTGTTCGCCTGGGTCGGATTCAGGACCGTCGTGCTAGACTACGCGCGCGCGCCCAGGGCGGCGGGGACGAGTAAGTTTTCGGGGCTGGCGCTGTGGAATTTCGCGATTGAGGGGATTACCAGCTTTTCTACCCTGCCGCTGAAAATCTGGACCTATCTCGGCGCGTTTAGCGCGCTGGTGACGCTGATCTATGCGCTGTTTATCCTGGTGCGGACCTTAATTTTTGGCAGTTCGGTGCCGGGCTATGCCTCGCTCTTCGTTGCGGTGCTGTTCTTTGGCAGCGTGCAGCTGATTAGCATCGGGCTGTTGGGCGAGTATATCGGGCGGATCTATCTCGAGACCAAGCAACGGCCCGGCTATCTGATCCGCAAGGTTTATGGCC
>DAOMCN010000345.1:0-2131 GCA_035427885.1 Acidocella sp.
GCAGGATTTCACCATCGTCATCGTCACCCACAACATGCAGCAGGCCGGCCGCTGCGCCGATCAGGTCGCGTTCTTCTACCTGGGCGAGCTGGTCGAGGTTGGCCCCGCCAGCCAAATTTTTACCGCCCCGCGCGAACGCCGGACGCAAGAGTACATCACCGGCCGCTTCGGTTAAGGAAGAGAAGAACATGCCCGAAGAACCGAAACATATTGTCACCAGCTTCGAAGCGGACCTGAAAAAACTCCACGACATGATCGCGGGGATGGGCGGGCTGGTCGAGCGCGCCGTGGCCGACGCCGCCGAGGCCCTGCTCGAACATGACGCCGCCGTCGCTACCCGTGTTGTGGAATCTGACCCCAAGATCGACGCCGAGGAACGCGCGATCGAGAATTTCGCCGTACGCCTGTTGGCCTTGCGCCAGCCGGTGGCCGATGATCTGCGCAAGGTCGTCCAGGCGCTGAAAATCACCACCGATCTTGAGCGCATCGGCGACTACGCCTCCAACATCGCCAAGCGCAGCCTGGTTATCAACCAGGTCGCCAGTGGCTTTTCGCTCTCGGGCCTTGGCCAGATGGCGACCCTGGTGCAGCAGAACCTCAAATCCTGCATCGACGCGGCGGGCGAGGCCGACCCGCAGAAATCCATCGCCGTATGGCGCGCCGATCAGATGGTGGACGATCTCTATAACACCATCTTCCGCGAGCTGATCACCTACATGATGGAAGACGCGCGCAGCATCACCGCCTGCACCCATCTGCTCTTTATCGCCAAGAACCTGGAGCGCATCGGCGACCACACGACCAACATCGCCGAGCTGACCTATTTTGCCATCACCGGGGAAGCTCTGCCGGATTTCCGGCCCAAGGGGGACAATACCTCGGTCTACGGCCATAACGGCGTGGCGGGACAATAACATGAGCGAATCCCACAAACCCTACGTCCTGATCGTGGAGGACGAAGCCCCGCTTGTTACCCTGCTGCGCTATAACCTGGAAAAACAGGGGTTCCGGGTCGAGGACGCGGGGGATGGCGGCGAGGCGCTGACACGCATCAGCGAAGCCGCGCCCGATCTGCTGCTGCTGGACTGGATGCTGCCGACGGTATCTGGGATCGAAGTTTGCCGCCAGCTCCGCCGCCGCCCCGCGACGCGCACCTTGCCGATCATCATGCTGACCGCGCGGGCCGAGGAGCAAGACTCCGTGCGCGGCCTAGATACCGGCGCGGATGATTACATCACCAAGCCCTTCTCGACCGAGGCGCTGATCGCGCGCATCCGCGCCCTGCTGCGCCGCTCCGGCTCCGTGCCGACCAAGCTGAAGCTGAGCTTCCACGACATCTCCCTCGACCCCGCCTCGCACCGCGTCCTGCGCAACAACCGCGCGCTGCATCTGGGGCCAACGGAATTCCGCCTGCTGGAATTCTTCCTGCGCCACCCCAAGCGGGTGTTCACGCGCGAGGAAGTGCTGAACGCCGTCTGGGGGCGGGATATTCATGTCGAGCCGCGCACCGTGGATGTGCATATCCGCCGCCTGCGCAAGGCAATCAACGGCCCCGGCGAGATCGACATCGTCCGCACCGTGCGCGCCGCCGGCTACGCGCTGGACCTCGAAGCGGTCCACTAACCGGGCTATCCGGGCACTGCGTCCTGGCGCCTTCTAAAACAAGACGCCGGACGCCCCTCACCATTACTCCACCAGCGCCAGCCCTCCGGCCTTCACGATAAACGCGGCGATCTCCTCAACCCCTTTGCCCGCCTTGATATTGGCAAAGACAAACGGCCGCTCGCCGCGCATCCGCCGCGCGTCCCTGTCCATAACCTCAAGGCTCGCGCCAACCAGCGGCGCCAGATCGATCTTGTTGATCACCAGCAGGTCGCTGCGGGTAATCCCCGGCCCGCCCTTACGCGGAATTTTATCCCCCGCGGAAACATCGATGACATAGATCGTGATGTCGGCAAGCTCCGGCGAGAACGTCGCGGCGAGATTATCTCCCCCGCTCTCGATCAGTAACAACTCCAGCGCGGGGAACTGTTTGCACAGCGCCGCCACGCCCGCGAGGTTGATGCTCGCATCCTCACGGATCGCCGTATGCGGACACCCGCCGGTCTCAATCCACAGAATCCGCTCCGGC
>DAOMCN010000346.1:0-2124 GCA_035427885.1 Acidocella sp.
GCGATGACAACCGTGCCAATTAAAAATTTACCTGGAATTTTCATGCCCTTACCCCTCCAGCGCGCGTGAGCGTACGGTGATCACCCCTTGCGGCCGGATCTGAATGAACAGAATAACAAACACCAGAAGCAGCACCTGCGCGACGCTGACATCGACAAAAATTTCAACCAGCGCGGTGAACAACCCAATCATGATCGAGGCAACCGTAGTGCCGACCAAACTGCCAAGCCCGCCAAGAATCACAACAAGAAACGCGGGCACGATATAACTCTGCCCGACCGTTGGTGTCACCGGCCCCAACAGCGCTAGAATCACGCCCGCAAGCCCGGCCACCCCCGTCCCCAGCGAGAACACCAACAGGTCAATTCGTCGCGCATTCACCCCCATCGCCGCCGCGATGGGCCTGTCCTGGTTGACCGCGCGCACATAGAGCCCAAGCCGCGTCTTGTTCAACAGTAGCGCGATTGTGCCCAGCACCAGCGCCGCCACCGCCAGGATAAATATCCGCGTGTCTGGTAGATCCAGGCCGGCGAAATAGCCCGAGCGCACCGTAACCTCATGGTTCAGCCAGGTCGGCGCGGTAACTTCCACCCCGATCGCACCAAAAAGATTACGCGCCGCTTGTTGCAAGATCAGGCTCACCCCCCAGGTCGCCAACAGCGTATCGAGCGGCCGCGCGGAAAGCCGGTGAATAACCGTCCACTCCAAAATTCCACCCAGCAACGCCGCGCCTAAGAACGCCACCGGCATGGCCACAAGAATGCCAAGAGGCCCAGGAACAACCGTGAGCGTTGCGTAAGCCAGGTATCCGCCCAGCATCAACATCTCGCCATGCGCCATGTTGATCACGCGCATCAGTCCAAAACTAAGCGCCAGCCCCAGCGCTGCGAGCACAAACAGTGATGCAACAGAAAATCCATTAAAAAGCTGACCTAAAAGAAATGCGGATTCATGCATGGCGCCCTCCTGGTATTTTGTGGCGCGCGGCCTGTAAGATCGCGCGCCACAAAAACGCTTCAATCAGTGCAGTTTGCAGCTCTTGCCCGGAAAGGTCAGCGGATCATAAGGCTGCGGCTGGATCGGCGTCGAAGACTGCCAGACAATCTTGAACTGCCCGTCAGGCTGCAACTCGCCGATATAGCCCGTCTGCACCATGCTCTGATTATCGGCAAAGGAAACCCCGCCGAGCGGGCTGTCCTCAACGCCCAGCGCGACTGCGGCATCTCGCACTTTGTTCGGATTGAAGCTGCCCGCCTTTTTAACCGCGGCCGCCCATTCGTAAACATCGACATAGCCGTGCACCATCGGGTCATCGACCACCGAATCAGCGCCAAACTTCGCCTTATACGCAGCAACAAACGCGGCATTGGTCGCGCCTGGCAGGCTCTGGAAATAGTTCCAGGACGTATAACTTCCCGCGAGCAGGCTCGGACCCATCGCCTTGGCTTCCGGCTCGGCAATGGAGAAGCTCATGACCGGCAGCTTATCGGGTGTCAGCCCTGCCGCCGCCATCTGCTTGAAGAAGGACACGTTGGAATCGCCGTTCAGCGTGTTGATGATGATATCAGGCTTGCTCTGCTGAATCTCCGCGATAATGGAGCTGAAATCGGTCCCGCCCAGCGGCACGTATTCCTCGCCCGCGAGCTTCAACTTATCATGCGCGATATGTTTTTTTAAAATCAGATTGGCTGTACGCGGATAAACATAATCGGACCCGAGCAGGAAGTAGCTCTTGTAGCCCTTCTGCTCGGCCCAGGTGAGCGCTGGCAGTGCCTGCTGATTCGGCTGCGCGCCTGAGTACATGATGTTCGGCGAGCACTCGTTGCCCTCAAACTGCACAGGATACCAGAGCAAATTATGCAACCGCTGGAATACCGGGAGCATCGCCTTGCGGCTCGACGAGGTCCACCCGCCAAAAACGGTGACAACCTTGTCCTCCTCGATCAACTTGGTCGCCTTCTGCGCAAAGGTCGCAGGTTCGGACGCGCCGTCCTCGACGACGGGCACAATCTTCTTGCCCAGAACGCCGCCGCTGGCGTTGATCTGGTCAATCGCCAGTAACTCCGCATCCTCCAGCGGCACTTCTGAAATCGCCATGGTTCCGCTCAAAGATTGCAAAACCCC
>DAOMCN010000347.1:0-2116 GCA_035427885.1 Acidocella sp.
ATGGGCGCATCCATACCGATTCCATCGCCAAGCGGGTGACGGTCCTGCTCTATCTCAATCCGGCATCAAAAGAAGCCTGGGCGCGGCAGGATGGCTGCCTGCGGCTGCTGCGCAGCGCTACGGATATTGAGGATTATGCCGCCGAGGTGCCGCCGGTGGATGGTACGCTGCTGGTTTTTCCCAATGGGCCGACGACGTTCCATGGGCATAAAAAATTCGTTGGGCAGCGTTACGTGGTACAGATGAATTATATGACCAACAGCGTGAAGGCTAAGGCGGAAATGCGCAGGCACCATCTCTCCGCGTTCATCAAGCGGCTGACGGGCGCCGCCTGAATTTTTCTTACCCCAGGCGCTTGAGCTTGTCTGGCGGGAAATGCAGGAAGATGCGGGCGCCTGGGACGAAGCGGGATTTGTCGCCGGAGTTAACCAGAAGTGTGAGCGGTTGCGGAGCGGTGCATTCGAGGCGCAAATCCGGGCCGTGTTCGCGCACGGTTAGGAGGGTCGCGGGGATGCCGAGATCGGCCAATGCGATGTCCGTTGCGCGGATCGCGTAGGCGGCGCCGTTTTCCTGCCAGATGTTCTCAAAGCCAAGAAGTTCGGCTGCGGCGGGGGAACACGGCGCGTTGAAGACTGCACGCGGGGTGCCTTGTTGGATGATGCGGCCATTGGCGAGCAGGACCAGCCAGTCGGCCAGGGCGCTTAACGAGGGGTCGTGTGTCGCGGCGAGGGCGGGGATGGCGCGTGCGGAGATGGCGGCGATCAGCCAGGCGAGGGTGGCATCGCGCGTGGTGGCATCTAGAGAGGCGGAGGGTTCGTCGAGGAGTAAAAATTTAGCGCCGTGGGCCAGGGCGCGGGCCAGGGCAACGCGCTGGGCCTCGCCGCCGGAGAGTTTGGTCGCAAGGCGGGGGGCGTAATCGCCCAGGCCGAGTTCGTCGAGCAGGGCCTGGGCCTGGAGGAAGCGCTTCGGTCCGCGCAGGGGGTAGGCGGTGTTCTCCAGAACCGTGAGATGGGGGAACAGGGCGGCGTTTTGCGGCAGGTAGCCGACGGGGCGGGTCTCCGGCGGCTGGCCGCCCCACGGCGTACCGGTGGCGGGGAGTAGGCCCGCCAGAGCCTGCAGCAGCGAGGTTTTGCCGACGCCCGAGCGGCCCAGAAGCGCGGTGAAGCCGTGGATCTCGAACTGGGCGTGCAGGGAGACCGGGCGGAGCAGGCGGTAGTCGATGTTCAAGGAAGTCATGGCTTGGTCCGGGCGCGTAATCCCAGCCACAAGGGGAGCGGCAGGGTGGCCAGGAGGAAGGCGGCGAGCAGCGGAAAGACGGCTTGCAGGCCAATGTCCTGGACGTCGATCCACAGGCGGACCGGCATCCCGGCGGGGTAATAGGCAATGATGAGGACAACGCCGAATTCACCAAGGGCGCGGGTCCAGCACAACGCCAGGGCGCTGCTCAGGCCGCGCTGGGCCAGGGGCAAGGTAATGCGCAAGAACACGCGCGTTGGAGTGTCGCCCAAGGTGCGGGCGACTTGCTCGAATTCGCGCGGGACTTCGGCCAGGGCGGCGCGGGCCGCAATAATGTAGGTGGGCAGGGCGGCGTAGACGGCGGCCAGCACGAAGGCGGAGGGCGTGTTGGTCAGGACGATGCCGAGGCGTGCGAAGCTGGCGCCGACCGGTGCCGCCGGGCCGTAGAAAGAGGCGAGAAGGATGCCCAAAGCCAGCGTTGGCATTAGCATCGGGATAAGAACCAGGGCTTCGGCGATGGCGCTGAGCCGACCCCGGCTGCGGGCGAGGTAGAGCGCCAGCGGCGTGCCGCAGAGAGCGATGAGCGCAACGGCGATGCTGCCGCCGAGCAGGGAGGTGAGGATGGCCTGGACATCCTCGGGCATGAGGTTGCGCGGCGACCAGTCGCCGCGGATGAGTAGCCCCAGAAGCGGTACCGAGAGGAATGCGAGGACAAGGAGTAAAATGCCGAAGCGCAGGGAGGAAAGCAGGCTCAGATGTTTTGGCCCTTGCCCGGGTTGTAGCCGTATTTCAAGAAGATCTGCTGTCCAGTCGGGCTGTTGAGGAAGTTAACAAATGCCTGGGCGGCTTTCGGGTTGGGGGCATTCTTCATCACGGCGGC
>DAOMCN010000348.1:0-2075 GCA_035427885.1 Acidocella sp.
CATACCCCGCCTTGCCGAGCAGATTGGCGATCGCGTCGCCCACCACCGCGCCCCGGCAATGCCCGACATGCAACGGCCCGGTCGGAATGGCCGAGACATACACGACATTGACCCGCCCCTTGTCCGTCCCCTGGCCATACGCCTCGCCCGCCGCGAGGATCACCGGCAACTGGCGCAACAAAAACCCCGCCTCCAGCCGCAGGTTCAAAAACCCCGGCCCCGCAGGCTCCGCCGCCGCAATCTCGAGGCGCACCGCAAGCCGCTGCGCCATCGCCGCCGCAATCTCGCCAGGCTTCTTGCCCGCGGGCTTCGCCGCAACCATCGCCGCATTGCTGGCCATATCGCCATGCGCGGCATCCTTGGTCGGCGTCACCTCAACGCGCGCCAGCACCTCCGCAGGCAGCCCCGGCAGCAACGCCTTCAGCTCATCCAGCACCCAGCCCCGCACCAGGGCAAAAACATTCTCAATCATATCCATATCTCCTAAGCCGGAACCGACGGATCGGTCAGCCGCCTATATTCATCCAACGCATACCGGTCGGTCATCCCGGCCACATAATCGCGCACCACGCTCGCCGCCTGCTCGGTCTCCGGCCGCCCGGCGCGGTCGCGCCAATCATCGGGGAGTAGATCGGGCCGCTCCAGCAGCAGCGTCCCAAGTTCGCGCGTCACCCGCCTCGCCTTATGGGTCATCCGGTTGACCCGCCAATGCCGATACATGCGCGCGAACAAGAACGCCTTAATCGCCTTATTCGCCTCCGCCATCGCAGGCGAAAAGAGGATCACCGGATCCGCCGCATCGCGAATCGCCTTAGCATCGGCGGGATTGAGCGCCGCCAACCTGGCCTCGCTCTGCGCAATGACATCATGCACGAGATTATTGATCACCCTGCGCGCCAACTCGTGGCGCACCCGGTTCTTGGCCGTGGTCAGCGCCATCGCCTCGCGCAGCGCATCGCCGACCATCGGCAGGTGCAAAATATCCTCGAACCCGAACAACCCGGCGCGCAGCGCATCGTCGAGGTCATGCGTATTATACGCGATATCATCAGCAAACGCCGCAACCTGCGCCTCCGCCGAGGGCTGGCGGTGCAGATCGAGCGGAAAGCGCCGGTTGAACGCGGCAATATACTCCGGCGGCTGCCCGAGCGGCCCGTTATGCTTGGCCAACCCCTCCAGCGTCTCCCAACTCAGGTTCAGCCCATCGAACGCCGCATAGCGCTGCTCCAGCAGGGTAACGACGCGCAGACTCTGCGCATTATGGTCAAACCCGCCAAAATCCTTGAGCGCCTCGTTCAACCCGCTCTCGCCAGCATGGCCAAACGGCGGATGTCCCAGATCATGCGCCAGGGCCAGCGCCTCGGTCAGATCCTCGTCGAGCCTCAAATGCCGTGCGATGGAGCGCGCAATCTGCGCTACTTCGAGCGAATGCGTGAGCCGCGTGCGGTAAAAATCCCCCTCGCGGGTCACAAACACCTGCGTCTTGTACTGCAACTTGCGAAACGCCGAACAGTGGACAACCCGGTCGCGGTCGCGCTGATACGGGCTGCGATCATCGGAGCGAACTTCATCAAAACAGCGTCCGCGCGAATCCTTCGCATGTACCGCATAGGGAGCTTTTGTCATGGATCGAGCCTTAACCCATCCCAGCCCTTACCACCAAGGCCCGAACACCCTATATCCATTTCCATGCCCCAATTCACGTTAAGCCCCAGCGCCGCCGCCCGCATCGCCGAGATCCTTAAAGACGACCCTGCCTCCGAGGCGTTGCGCGTCGAAGTCCTGGCCGGCGGCTGTTCTGGCCTGCAATACCGCTTCGAGCTGACCCAGGCGCAAACCCCGGACGATCTCGTGATCGAGAGCGGCGGCGCCGTTGTTTTTGTTGATCCAACCAGCCTGGAATTCCTGGCCGACGCCGAGCTGGATTACAAGGACACGCTGATGGGCGCGCATTTCGCGGTCAAAAACCCGCAAGCCACCGCCTCCTGCGGCTGCGGTACGTCCTTCTCGGTAGATTAATCGCCCGATGACCAAAATCACCACCTGGAACGTGAACTCAATCCGCACCCGCGAAA
>DAOMCN010000349.1:0-2069 GCA_035427885.1 Acidocella sp.
CGCAGGTCGACGTGCTGATGATCCCGGAAACCGATACCGAGGTGAACCCGCTGGGCGTCAAAGGCATCGGCGAGATCGGCAATGTCGGCATGAACGCGGCGATCGCAAATGCCGTGTTCCATGCCACGGCCAAGCGCATTCGCGAGCTGCCGATCACGCTCGATAAGTTGCTGGATTAGGTAAGCAAGCGCTGCTTTTTCTGAAGAAAAAGACGCAAAAGTTTTTTGCGCGCTTTTTTTCAAAAAAGCGCCGCTTTCTTAGCCTATCAGGCAGGCGCGCTTACAGGCGCAGCGCCGGAGCTGCGCCTGGACATCACGGAGACGTTATGCGTCAAGCGTTTGTTCGCGTTGAGTCGCCCGGCCTCTCCACTATAGTAAATTTCATTAAGGTTGGGTTGGGTGACGTGGGATATTCGGCGGCGGAACGGGGTGGCGAGCCGATCTGGCAGGCTGCCGTCATCGAGACGACGGAGCTGCTGAAGGAGCTTGCCTTTCCGAAATTCTTCGAGAGCGCTGCGTCCAGCCTGGCCAAACTGCTGGGGGCGGATGGTGCTGCCCTGATCGTTCGCGAAGGGACGGAGTTTCTCAAATACCGGCTGTTCTACGGTGTGAGCACGATCAACCATGGCGCCAGCGCCGAGTTTCGCTTCCGGGTGGATGAGGGCACGGTCGGCCGCGCCATGCGCAATGCGCGGTATCTGTTCACCCCCGATTATCCTGCCAGCGCCGAAGCGATGCCGGAATTCGTCGCCGCCGGGGTGCGCGCCAATCTCGTGATCCCCGTGCCCGGAACGGATGGCATACTGGGCGCCATTGCGCTCTCCTGGATCGGCCGGCCGGCCCCGGATTTCGATTCCAAAGCCCTGCGGGTCGGGGAGATGTACGCCGCCCTGCTCGGCTCGGCATTGTACCGCGAGACCCTGGAGATGGATCTGCAAAGCCTGTCGCTGCAGGACTCCCTGACTGGGCTGCCCAACCGGCGCATGCTGATGCTGCGGCTCGACGCCGCCCAGCGCCGCGCCGCGCGGCACCAGCGCCTGCTGGTTCTCGCGATGGTCGATCTGGATGGCTTCAAGCAGCTCAATGACGGCTTCGGCCACGCGCAGGGCGACGAGGTGCTGATCACCGCCGCGACCCGGGTGCGGGAGCTCATCCGGGCGACGGACATGGTCGCGCGGCTGGGCGGGGACGAGTTCGTCATCCTGCTCGAAGACATCGGCTCGGTCGGCGAGGCGAAATACGTGCTGGAGCGCATTGTCGCGGCACTCCGGCTCGAGGTGAAAGCCGGCGAACGGGAGTTGCGCGTCAGCGCCAGCATCGGTGCTACGATCTATCCGCTCGACCTGTCCGACCCGCAGAAGCTGCTGGGCAATGCCGACGCCGCGATGTATGTCGCCAAGCGCCAGGGTGGTGACGGGCTGGTATTGAACGGGCTGTTGCAAACCGCCTAGCCGGTGGCGCTGCCCTTTGTCGCGATTTCGTTGCGAACGCCGCGTTAGGCTGAAGCGCTGCGGCGGGGTGGTTATCGCGGCGCTCCTCGCACCACACCGCCCCCCAATCGTGATGTTTCGTACGGTGCTTGCGACAAGCTTGACGGTACGGGGAAGGTGCTAATAGCATCGCGGGAGCAGCTTTAAACAAGACAAGCCAAAAATATTGCAGCGCAAAACAAGCCAAGGGCGGATGGTTGCATGATGGGGAGCAAGCCGCGCGAACAGGTTGTTGAGGCTCTGGGGGCCGAGCAGATGCCGGTTTGGGACCATGCTCTTTGGCAGGTCATGGGCGGTTTGCGTTCTACGCCGATCGACGAAACGCCGTTTTTCGGGCGCGCCCGGTTCCAGGCTGCGGGCCAGGTCAAGCTGTGCGAGCTGTCCTCCTCCCCCGTGACGGTCGTGCGCGATGCCGCCAGCGCCCGGCGCGAGGATCGCGGCTTCGTAAAAATCGCGGTCCAGCTTTCCGGCCGCAGCATGTTCACCCAGTCCGGGCGGGAGGTCATGCTCGATGGCATGGGATGGACCTATTACGACACCTCGCGGCCCTACCGGGTCGTCAATTTTACCCCGGTGCATC
>DAOMCN010000350.1:0-1185 GCA_035427885.1 Acidocella sp.
GATCTACCAAGCCGTATCGTTGTTATTGGCTGCGGCCTAATCGGCGAAAGTTGGGCGGCACTGTTTCTGTCCCATGGATATGACGTTGTGGCCTGGGACCCGGATCCGCTTACGCGACAGTTTTTTGCCGCGCGAATTTACCCTTATTTCGCACAGTTGGCACAGTGCGCGCCTGCGGATAGGGCGCGAGGCAAGTTAAGAATATATGAGAGCCTCGCAGACGCGGTGGCCGAGGCGGATTTTATACAGGAAAACGCACCGGAAAAGACCGCGCTGAAGCGCGAGCTTTATACGCAGATTGAAGCCTGCGCGCCGCCCCTCGCGATCATTGCCTCCAGTACATCGGCGCTCACATGGTCAGAGTTATCGGCACAGATGCATGCTCCAGGGCGCTTAATCACGGCGCACCCATTTAACCCGCCACACCTGATTCCGCTTGTTGAACTCTATGGCACGGAATCTGCCAATCTGGTGCGCGCCGAAGCGCTTTATCGTGATCTAGGACGCCAACCGGTGCGGCTCAAGAAAGATGCCGTCGGCCATATTGCCAATCGTCTGGCCTCAGCGCTGTGGCGGGAGGCGGTCAATATTGTCGCCGAGGGGATCGCTGATGTGTCAGCCATTGACGCGGCGTTGGTTAACGGGCCGGGGCTACGCTGGTCGGTTGTCGGTGCCCATATGGCTTATCACCTTGGCGGCGGTGAGGGGGGGATCAGCCATTATCTGGCGCATCTTGGTCCAAGCCAGGAACGCCGATGGGAAACTTTGGGCCACCCAAAACTTACGCCGGAAATTTGCGATATGCTCATCGCCGGGGTTAACGAGGAGGCCGCTGGCCGCTCGGTCAAGCAGCTTGAAGCCGAGCGCGACGCGGCCTTGATCCGCATGCTCCAGGCGCGGCGGGCGGCGAAGGTGGAGATATGATAATCCCCCGCAAGCGCTAACTTAAGGTCTCTCTCTCTCCTGTTCCGGGACATAATCGCCGCATTCAGGCGGAAAATTCCATTGTCCCCGTATTCGTATTTGGCCGACCACTTCTCTTCAACGTAGGTTATGTCTTGTTGAAAATCCCGGTTCAGGTCTCAAGAGAAAACAATAATTGCATGTCTACGCCGCGTCGTGTGCCTCTGCTGCTGCTTATCCTCGGTCAGTGGATCTGATGGAAATATCGGGCATCTCTGCTGT
>DAOMCN010000350.1:1195-2068 GCA_035427885.1 Acidocella sp.
GACGAAGCGAGCCTGCAACACCGCCTGCAACCATGCTGGCAGCAAGGATAAAGCGTACACTCAGTGTCTCGCCCATGAGTACCGCGCCGCCCGCGGCTGCAATGACGGGTACAGTCAACTGCGCAATAGCGGCGGTGGAGGTCTGTAGCTGCGGTAGGATTCGATACCATAGCGCGTAGCTCAAGCCTGATGTCATAACACCTGAGGTCAGGGCAAGGACAATACCTTCTGCACTGAGCGGCGCGCCTTTCGTGAAGAGCAAAGCAAGCAGTCCAAAAGGAACAGCCAGAAGAAAATTGGCCGCCGTCTCTGCCTCGGGGTCTCGTGCACCTCGTCCCAGGATGGAATAGGCGCCCCAGCCAATACCCGCCGCCGCCATTAGAAGCGCGCCAAGCGGATCAGGCGCGCCGCCGCCGGTGGGCCACATTAACAAGATCAGCCCCAAAAAGCCGATGGTAGCGCCAATCAGTCGGCGCAGCGGAATCGGTTCCCTAGAAAGAAAGGCCGCGCTGAACATCGTTACTTGCACCGCGCCAAACAAGATAAGTGCGCCCACGCCTGCCTGCAGCCAGAGATAGGCAAAGGAGAAGCCCAGTACATAGACCGTCAGGGCCAGAACGCCCCGCCATCGACGCGGGCTACGCAGAGGTAGAGCGCGTCCGCGCAATTTTACGAGCACGGCCAACGAGACCGCAGCAGAGGCAAGTCGGATAGCACTGAAAGCGGCAGGACCTATCCGCCCTTCAGCTAGGCCCATCCGCGTTAGAATAGAATTGGCAGCAAAAGCGACCATTGTGCAGGCTAGCAAAAAAAATAAACGCATGGCTGTTTTTCCCATTCAGCTAGGGGCGACGAGCATTCAGAGCATGGCCC
>DAOMCN010000351.1:0-1982 GCA_035427885.1 Acidocella sp.
AGGGTGACGGAGACGGGGTCGCCTTCGACCAGTCCGACGGAGATGGCCATGTTATCTTGAAGGAAGGGTGCGGCATCGCCGAGGATGGCGGCGGGGACCATGAACTGCTCGAAGGTTTCGGGGTCCATGAGGACGAGGTTGTCGCCGTCTGTATAGGAGTAGGTATAGTCCCGATCTTCGGTGGTCAGGCGCTCCACGGTATCGGCGGTGCGCCAGCGTTCGTTGGTTTTATTGCCGGTTTTCAGGTTGCGCATTTCCACCTGGATAAAGGCGCCGCCTTTGCCTGGGGTGATGATCTGCTGCTTGAGCACCGTCCAGCGGTTGCCTTCGTGTTCGATGACCTGACCGGCGCGGATGAGGTTAGCCTGCTGTTTCATGAAAAGAGCTCTAGTTCGAGGAAAGATGCGGAATATGAAGCGGGGGCTTAACGCGCTGCAGCCCGCGAGGCAAGGGAGGGGGCCGGGTAAAGCGTTCGCGCGTGGGGTAGGGGCCGGGCGCGCCGGTTAAATAAATTACGCGTTGGGGTAATAAAATCGCGTTTTTTGCTCAGGTGCTTAACGTGTAATTCAGCTTCTTGGTGCAACCTGAAGTTAGATAGCGTTGTAAATGGGGCGGCAAAAGGTGGCCCGGTTCTAGGAATCCGGCGATGCTTTGCGGCAATCCTTATGCGGGTGCGCATCATAAATCTGGCCTTTTGAGCGGCTGTGCGGTGACTTCTCTGCTGGCGCTTCCAGCGGCGATGTCGTTGGGCGTAGTCCTCTCGCCGACTCAGGCGCAGGCGCAGGCGGTCATCAACACCAACCAGTATTCGAGCGTCGACCTCGCCAATTACGGCGCTGGTCCGGTGCAGATCACCGCCGGGACGACAATTTCCCCGGCCACCGGCACCGGCGTTTACGGTACTGGTACTGCCTGGTCCCTGACCAATGCGGGCGATGTTCAGGCTGCCGCCGGGGTTGGCATTCTGCTGAACGCGGGCGGCACGCTCAGCAACGTCGCGGGTGCGACGATCAGCGCCTCGACCTATGGCGTGCTGATGCGCAACGCGGGCGGCAGCGTGGACAATGCTGGGCTGATCGAAGCCGGGAACGACGGTATCAGCCTCAACCACGGCGGCACGGTCAGCAACGCGGCAGGCGGGACGATCAGCGGCGGGCACATGGGCGTGTATACCGGCGCTGGCGGCGGGAGCATCAGCAACAGCGGAGTGATCTCGACGCGCACAGGCACGGCGGTCTCGCTCTATGGCGGGGGCAGCTTCACCAATAGCGCCAGCGGGCAGGTCAGCGGCGGGTATTCCGGGGTCTATGCCGGGGTCAATGGCTCCTCGATTCAGAATGCTGGTATCATCAACGGCGCCAGCTTTGGCGCTTATCTGACCGGGGCGGACAGCCTCACCAACACCGGGAGCCTGGGCGGCGGCGTGGACGGGGTGATCGACATCGCCTCGGGCGGCGTGGTCGATAATAGCGGCGTGATCACGGGAACCAACGCCGGGCTACGGCTCGGGCGCAGTTCCCAGATGCTCAATTCCGGCAGCGTCAGCGGCGGCACTTATGGCGTGGAGTTGGGCAACGGCAGTACCCTCACCAACGAGACCGGCGGGCTGATCCAGGGCGGGGGTGTTGGCGTGCAGGCCGGTAATGATGTCAGCATCGTTAACGCGGGCACCATCCTGGACGGCACCCAGGCCGGGATCGTCCTCGGGCGCGGGGATACGCTGAACAACAGCGGGAGCATCGCCGGTGTCACCGGGGTTCTGGCAAGCGGCGGCTATGCCAGCATTTTCAGCACCGGGACGATCGCCACGACCCAGCCCGGGGGCGACGCCATCTCCCTGCTCGGCACCGCCGACACGGTGACGCTGGATACCGGCGCGGTGATTTCGGGGAATATTGCCGATAGCGGCACGAACGGGCTGATTGTGCTTGAAGGCAGCGGCGCGCTGGCCACCAACATATCGGGCTTTGCCGCGGGCGGGG
>DAOMCN010000352.1:0-1982 GCA_035427885.1 Acidocella sp.
ATCAGATTCTGAACCAATGGTTAACAGAATATTACTATAAATGCATGGTCAACTTATTGGCAATTATTCGATCGTCAAAAGATAGTATTTTTCGTTAATAATCATACGCTATCAATAAAAATTTTGCCCTGTGTATTTTTAAGGACAAAAAAGATGCGGAACGTCCTGCATCGCCACCAAAGTTTCAACTTTGAGGATCTTCCAACCTAAGCTCGACACCGTTTCAGTGTCGAGGTAACGCCCCATCCGTCGCCAATAACGCGGCCACCACCGGCCCGAGGCTCTCGCGCCAGGGCGGCAGGGTAACGCCGAACACCTCAGCGAGCTTGGCGCAATCCAGCCTGGAATCCGCAGGCCTGCGCGCCGGGGTCGGCCAGTCGGCGGTGGCGATGGCGGTCACTTCCGGCGCCTTTTGTCCCAGCAGCTCCGCTTCCTCGAAAATCGCGCAGGCAAAGCCATGCCAGCTCGTCTCGCCAGCCCCGGTAACGTGGAAAATCCCTTGGTACTGCGCGCGCCATCCGGTCTGCTCAATGCGCGCCGCCACCCCCAGAATCGCCGCCGCCAGATCCCCGGCCGCCGTCGGGCTCCCGCGCTGGTCCGCAACGACGCGCAACCTCGGCATCTTGCGTCCGGCACCCAGCATGGTGCGGCAGAAATTCTTGCCATGCGCCCCGTAAACCCAGGCCGTGCGTAAAATCACCGTCTGCGCCCCGCTCGCCAGAATTGCCACCTCGCCATCGCGCTTGGTCGCGCCGTAAACCCCGGTCGGCCCGGTCGGATCGCTTTCCAGATAAGGCGCGCCCTTTTCCCCGTCGAAAACATAATCCGTAGACACATGAATGAACGGGATATTGGCCCCCGCGCAAAGCTCGGCCAGCAGGAGCGGCCCGGTATGGTTCCCCGCCCGCGCGGCCTCGGCGTTGCTCTCCGCCGCATCGACCGCGGTATAAGCCGCCGCATTGATCACCAGTGTCGGCTTAGCCGCGGCAAAACACGCCGCCACCGTCTCCGGCTTCTCGAAATCAAACACCGGCCGGCTGACCGCGTTAAACGCCAGCCCCCGCGCCGTGCACAGCTTGATCAGCGCATCGCCCAACTGCCCGGAGGCCCCCGTGATCAGGATCATGGGTAGGAGAACCAAGGCGCGCACTCGGCCAGCATAGGCGCCACCTTATCCTTATCGGAGAGCAATGCCGCCCCCCGCGCAACCGGCCAGGGCAGCGCCAGCGTCGGATCGTTCCAGATGACCGCCCGCTCAGCAGCCTTGTCGTATTCCCCGGTAACCTTATAAATCACCTCGGTATCGGGCTCGATGGTGCAGAACCCGTGCAAGAACCCGCCCGGTATCCAAAGCTGCGCCCAGTTCTGCGCGCTCAGGATCGCCGCCGCGTACTGCCCATAGGTCGGCGACCCGTGCCGTATATCTACCGCAACATCCCAGATCGCCCCTTTGACAACGCGCACGAGCTTGCCCTGGACCGAGGGTGCCGCTTGGCAATGCAGCCCGCGAATGGTGCCCACCTGCGCCGAGAGGCTGTGGTTATCCTGCACGAAATGTTGGACAAACCCATGCGCCGCGAGCTTGCTCGAACTCCATGTCTCCGAGAAAAACCCGCGTGAATCGCCAAACTTCGGCGGCGTGATCAGCAGCACCTCGGGAATATTAAGCGCCTCGATTTTCATCAGACATGCACCCCAGCCGCAATATCCCCAAGTATCCGCCCCAGCTCCGTCTTGCCGATCATCCCGGCGCGCTCGCGCAGCGCCGCCGCGCTGATAAAGCCCATGCGGAACGCAACCTCCTCCGGGCAACCCACGAGATTGCCCTGGCGCGACTGAATGGTCTGCACAAATGTCGCCGCCTGCAGCAACGAATCGGGCGTCCCGGCATCGAGCCACGCCATCCCGCGTCCAAGCCGCTCGACATGCAGCGTCCCCTCCTGGAGATAAAGCTGGTTCAGATCCGTAATCTCCAACTCTCC
>DAOMCN010000353.1:0-1968 GCA_035427885.1 Acidocella sp.
AGAGCGGGGCGGTGATCACCGGCGTGAAGACCGCACGCGGCGCCTTTATCGCGACGCTGGATGGCGACGGGCAGAACGACCCGGCGGATATTCCGGCGATGCTGGAGGCCGCGATCGCGGCCGAGGCCGCCGGGCCGAAGCCGGTGCTCATCGCGGGGCACCGGGTGACCCGCAAGGATTCCGAGGCGAAGCGCTGGGGCTCGCGCATCGCCAACAACGTGCGCGCACGCATGTTGAAGGACGGCACGCCGGACACCGGCTGCGGGCTGAAGCTTTTTCGCCGCACGGCGTTTCTCGAACTGCCACATTTCGACCATATCCACCGCTTTCTCCCGGCACTGTTCATCCGGGCCGGCGGCCGCGTCATCTCGGTGCCGGTGCGGCACCATGCGCGCACGCGCGGCGCCTCGCATTACGGCACCTGGGACCGGCTGAAGGTCGGCGTCGTCGACCTGGTCGGTGTTGCCTGGCTGCAGCGCCGCTGGAAAGTCCCGCAGATCGACTCCAACCTCTGAGACCCACAACATGACCCGGGAAACCCGCCCGACCGCGATCGCCGCCCGCGGCGCGTTGAAACCTATCCTGATGGCGGGCGGCTTGATCGCGATGGCCTCCGCCCTGCCGTTGCTGGGTGCCGCCTCCGCGCAGAATACGCTCGCCGATCTGGTCTCCCAGGGCGGGGTGCAGGGGCCGGCGCTCTTTCTCCTGCTTGCAACCTTCCTGGTCGCGATCGGCCTGCCGCGGCAGATCCCCTCCTTTATCGCCGGCTATGCGTTCGGGCCCTGGTACGGCGTCGCGATCGCGCTGGTGGCGCAGGTGCTCGCCTGCAGCCTGGACTTCATCTGGGCGCGCGCGGTCGGCCAGTCCTTCGTCAGGCGGCGTTTCGGCACGGCGCTTGCCAAGGTGGACGGCACGCTGAGCGCGCAGCCGTTTTTGGCGACGCTGACGCTGCGGCTGCTGCCGGTGGGCAGCAATATCCTGCTCAACCTGGCGGCCGGCCTGACCTCGGTAAAGCTGCTGCCGTTCCTCGCCGCCTCGGCCATCGGCTTCATTCCGCAGACGGTGATTTTCGCCGTGTTCGGCCAGGGCAGCGCGCCGTCCCACGCCCATATGCTGGTACTCGGCGCCGTAATGTTCGCGGTCTCGGCGATCCTCGGCATCGTGCTGTACCGGCGGACCAACGCCTTCGCAAAGGCTCAAAAGGTGGAATAGGGGCTTAAATCGGTTCACAAATCTTCAGGTAAAGAACTTTTGGATAGTCTCGCCTAGAGCGGCGCGATCGACTTTTTCGCTTTGCACGACGATCCCATAACGAAGGTCGAGCGGCGCAAGTTGGTCAATGAGCGCCGGAACTTCGCTCTCGTGCTGGGCAAGCAGCAAGACCCTGGCGTCTGGTGCACAAAACGCGACGTGAGCGAGCGCCCCCATAAACACCACGTCACGCGCTGCAGCTATCTGCGAAATTACATGCATATCCGAGTATTGCTCCACAACAATTCGAAAGAATCCAAGAGAATCCAGTACTTCTTCGGTTGTAGAGGGGTCGTTACGGTCAGCTTCGTCGCGCCGGGAGCCGATGACCATCAGTCGGCTTTCTTCAACAATCGTGAGCCGGTGTCTTGCAATCTGACTGAACTGCTCCGTACGATCCAATTTTGGAAGCCTTGCAAGATGTGCTATTTCCCCAGCGTATAACGCGACCGGAAGCGCTACCTCGTCGATTACAAACGCAGGCGTCGCCAAGGGCCGTACCGTAGCGATTTGTGCCGGTGCGGAAGGTCCAGCGTGGCGATCCCAGCCCAAATGACGAACAAAGCCATTTTTGTCCAATATCACTGCGCGATAGCCCAGCTTGCGATAAATGCCACTGAGCGCGACTTCGTCTAAAATGGCCTTGCCATTTAGATATTGCGAATATGGCCCTACCGCGAGGTAATCTGATTTACGGCGGAGCCCAGGATTCCAGGA
>DAOMCN010000354.1:0-1966 GCA_035427885.1 Acidocella sp.
CGGGCGGCGGGTTTTGCGGATTTTGCCCGCCACGCGATGGCCCAGTTATCGAAGACACCGGCAGCGCACCACGAATTGCTGAACGGTTGGCTCGAACGGGTCGCGGCCGGGGAATGCGACCGGCTGATGGTGCAGATGCCGCCGGGTTCGGCGAAGTCGACTTACGGGTCCATTCTGTTTCCGGCGTATTATCTGGCGCGGCATCGCAAGGCGCAGATCATCGCAACCGGGCATACCGCATCGCTCGCGGAGTATTTCGGCCGGCAGGTTCGCGCGGCGATTTTGGAACATGGCGCGTATCTCGGCACCGAGGTGACGCGCACGAGCCGCGCGGCGGCGCGGTTTTTTGTCGCCGGCGGGGGTGAATATTTTGCCGCCGGGGTGCGCGGGCCAATCACCGGCCGGCGAGCGGATCTCATTCTGATCGACGATCCGGTCAAGAGCTGGGCCGAGGCGGAGAGTGCGGCGCTGCGGGACGGATTGTTCGACTGGTATCGCGGGGAGCTCTCGGCGCGGCTCAAGCCCGGCGGCCGCGTCGTGTTGATCATGACGCGCTGGCACCAGCAGGATTTGGCAGGGCGGCTGCTGGACGCCGATCCGGCTTGGCAGTGCCTGAGGCTGCCGGCGCTGGCGACGGCAAATGATCCGCTCGGCCGGGTTCCCGGGGCGGCACTTTGGCCCGACATGCAGGACGAGGCGGCGATCGCGCGGCGCCGGGGCGAGGTCGGGGAGCGCATTTTCAGCGCGATGTACCAGCAGGAGCCGCGACCGCCCGAAGCGGCGTTATTCAACGTTACGAAGATAGAAATTTTGGCGGCGGCGCCGGCATTGATCCGCAGCGTGCGGGCCTGGGACCTGGCCGCGAGCGTGGCGGCCGCGGGACGCAACCCGGATTATACGGTGGGGTTGAAGCTGGGGCTGACGGCGGAGGGGCGCTTCGTGGTGGCCGATGTCGTGCGGCTGCAGGCGGGGCCGGCGCAGGTGGAGCGCGAGATCATCCGGACCGCGCAGCTCGACGGGTTGGCGACGGTATTGGCGCTGCCGCAGGATCCGGGCCAGGCGGGGCTGGCGCAGGTGGCGTTGCTGATGCGCAGCCTAGCCGGGTTCCACGTGGTCGCCTCGCCCGAGACCGGGGCGAAACTCATCCGCGCGATGCCCGCGGCGACGCAGGCCGATGCGGGTAATCTGGCGCTCGTGGCCGCTCCCTGGAATGCGGCGCTGCTGGCCGAGCTGCGCGGCTTTCCGGAGTCCGACAAGGACGACCAGGTGGATGCGCTGTCGCGCGCGGTCAACACCCTGGCGACCATGATCGCGGGGGCGCGCCGCGTCGATGTGAAGCTGATCGGACGTTAAGGATGGAGCGGCATGTTCGAAACGATTTGCGACACGGTGCCGAGCGATGGGGCGCTGCCGACGCGCGCGGCGCGGTTGGAGATTTTGAAGCGCGTGCTGGATGGCACGATCTACGATAATCTGCCGTACCAATTCCATGAAGAGCGCAACGGTGCGGGCGAATATGTGCCGCTGCGGATGCGCCGGCCCTCCGTGCGATATGGGCTTTGCCGGGTGGTCGTGGAGGATTCGGTCGCACTGCTGTTCAGCGCCGGGCATTTCCCGGCTGTGGAATGCGCGGATGCGGGAATTGCCCAATGCCTCGCCGATGTGATGGCGGAGGCGCGGCTGAACGAGGTGATGATCGACGCGGCGATCCGCGGCTCGATCGGGTCCGTTGCCGTTCTGCTCCGTGTGTTGCGGGGGCGGATATTTTTCTCAGTGCTGGAGAGCCAGTATCTGACGCCGGCATGGTTGCCGGAGGCGCCTGATACATTGGCGGCGGTGACGGAAAGATACAAGGTTTCCGGCGCGGATCTGTTGGCGCAGGGCTATGCAGATGTCGAACCGGCGGAGCTTTATTGGTTTCAGCGGTGTTGGGATGCATTGGAGGAAACCTGGTTCTTGCCGTGGC
>DAOMCN010000355.1:0-1959 GCA_035427885.1 Acidocella sp.
ATGCCAACGCCAATGGCGATATTTTTGGCGGCTGGCTGATGAGCCAGATGGATCTGGCGGCGGGCAACCTCGCCTCGCGCACCTCGCGCGGGCGCTGTGCGACCGTCTCGGTCGATGCGATGACGTTTCTACGCCCGGTCAAGATCGGCGACGAGGTCAGCGTCTATTGTGAGCTGCTCGCGACGGGGCGGACCTCGATGAAAATCAGCGTTGAGGCGTGGCGGCGCGCGCGGATCGGTTCGGAGGAATATCGCGTGACCAAGGCGGTGTTCACCTTCGTCGCGATTGACGAGGAAGGTAAATCCAGGCCGGTCAACCAGCCCTCGATCGTCTAATTACTGAGAAAAATCGTCGCCTGACTGGGCGCGTTGGAGGGTAGGGTGTTGCCCAGGATGTAGGCGAGAATATCCGCATCCGGGGTGGCGCGCTCGATGTCGCGCTCAATCAGGTGGTAGTCGGGCTTATAATAAGCGAGGACAACCGGGGCGTTTGGCGGGATCGCGTTCCAACAGCGGCGCATGGCTGCCGCGGGAACCAGCTGGTCGTGCCCGCCGTAGAGGATCATCGCCGGGGCGCGCAGAGTTGCGCAGGCGGCCTGCGCCTCGCCCATCAGGTCAACTAATCCGGCCAGATCGGCGATGCTGGGCGCGTGTAGTGTCAGCGGGTCCCGCCCGAAAGCAATCAGCGCGGCGCGGTTGTCACTCGCTTTGATATGTACTTCCTGGCCGGTGAGGCGTTTGGCGGGAATCAGTGTCGCGGCGACATCGAGGACGGCGTGGTACACCGGGTTCAGCGCCGGGCCGCCCCAGACCGCCGGGGCGGAGAGGATATAGCCGTCGACCGGCGGCGGGTTGCCTGACGCTCCCAGCAGCAGGCCGATCGCCCCGCCCATGCTCTCGCCCAGGATGAACAGTTTTTGCCCGGGGTATTGTTGGCGCAGCTGCACCGCCATCTCGCGGGCCTCGTCCACCAGCGTCGTCGTGCCCGGCCAGTGCCCTCGGTTGGCGGTGGCGCCGAAGCCGGACTGGTCCGGGGCGTACAGGGTAATGCCCGCCGGGTTCAGTGCCTTGGCCAGGAGGACAAAGGCGTCCCGGCTGTCGGTATAGCCGTGCAGCGCGAGGACGACGGCGCGGGTCGGTCCTTGCGCCGGGTAGAGCCGGTAGGGCAGCCGCGCGCCGTCCGGCAGGACGAAGGCGCCGCTGGTGACGATGGGAAAATCCGGCGACGGTTTGGGCGTGCCGAAGGGGGTGGGCGCGCAACCGCTCACGCACAGCGCTAGGAGCCAGACCTTGGGCTTCCGCCCGATTGCCGCTATCATCGCGCCAGACCAACCCCCGATGAGGCAGGATAAATGGACGCCAGCACGACAAACACCCCGACCGAGATTGTTCACGTTAACACCCATACGGTCTCCTGTGACGGCGGCGTTGGCCCGCTCGGCCATCCCCAGGTTTACCTGCGAATTATCGACAAGCAAATCTCCTGCCCGTATTGCTCGCGCCTGTTTGTTCTGGAAGCGGGAGCGGTGGATCACGGGCATTGAGACTCGTTCTTGTCGATGGGTCCGGGTTCATCTTCCGGGCCTTCTATGCGATTCCGGACATGACCCGGCCCGACGGCGTGCATGTGAACGCCGTCTTCGGCTTCTGCAACATGATCACGCGGCTGATGAAGGACCATACAGGCACGCATCTCGCGGTGATTTTCGACGCCGGACGCACGACCTTCCGCAACCGGCTCTTTGAGCCCTACAAGGCCCATCGGCCCGAGACACCGCCCGATCTGGTGCCGCAATTCGCGCTGATCCGCGAGGCGACTCGCGCTTTCGGCCTGCCCAGCATCGAGCTGGAGGATTGGGAGGCGGACGACCTGATCGCGGCTTACGCCAAGGCGGCGGTTGCGGCGGGGGGCGAGGCGGTGATCGTCTCCTCGGACAAGGATCTGATGCAGTTGCTCGGG
>DAOMCN010000356.1:0-1939 GCA_035427885.1 Acidocella sp.
CGAGAATGGCCCGGCTTTTGCCATCCATGCGGCGGACGGCACGCCGATGGCCATTGCCTCCAACGCAACGCTCGCGGCGGCGGCGATTATCCAGAACGATATGATGCCGAGCCTGGTGCATTAGCCAGAACGCCAGCCCGGCCGAACATGGCGGGCTGGCGTTCATATTCCCCGCATGACATTCTGAGCGATTCTGCGTATGTCAGGGCCATGAACCGTACGCCCATAGACCTGATCCGTAATTTTTCGATTATCGCCCATATCGACCATGGCAAATCCACGCTTGCCGACCGGTTGATCCAGTATTGCGGCGGGCTGACCGCGCGCGAGATGACCGAGCAGGTCCTCGATAATATGGATATCGAGAAAGAGCGCGGCATTACCATCAAGGCGCAGACCGTGCGCCTCGACTATCCAGCCAAGGACGGCAAGACCTATGTGCTGAACCTGATGGACACGCCCGGCCATGTCGATTTTGCCTATGAGGTGAGCCGTTCGCTCGCCGCGTGCGAGGGCTCGCTGCTCGTGGTCGACGCTTCCCAGGGGGTCGAGGCGCAGACGCTCGCCAATGTGTATCAGGCGATCGACGCGCATCACGAGATTGTTCCGGTGCTCAACAAGATCGACCTGCCCGCCGCCGATGTGCCGCGGGTCAAGCAGCAGATCGAGGATGTTATCGGGATCGATGCCTCGGACGCGGTTGAGATTTCCGCCAAGACCGGGCTGAATATCGAGGGTGTGCTGGAGGCGCTGGTCGCCCGGCTGCCAGCGCCCAAGGGCGACGCTGAGGCACCGCTCTCGGCGCTGCTGATCGATAGCTGGTACGACCAGTATCTTGGCGTGGTCACGCTTGTGCGGGTCAAAAACGGAGTGCTGCGGCGGGGGCAGAAGATCCGCATGATGTCCACCGGGGCGGTGCATCCGGTCGAGCAGTTGGGCGTGTTCACGCCGAAGATGCGCGCGGTCGAGGAGCTTGGGCCCGGCGAGATGGGCTATATCACCGCCGCGATTAAAACGGTTGCCGACTGTAAGGTGGGCGATACCATTACCGACGATCGCAACCCGGTCTCCGAGGCGCTGCCGGGGTTCAAGCCGTCCATTCCGGTGGTTTGGTGCGGGCTGTATCTGGTTGATGCCGATGATTTCGAGAAGCTGCGCGATTCGCTGGGCAAGCTGCGCCTCAACGACGCCAGCTTCCATTATGAGGCGGAGACCTCGGCGGCGTTGGGCTTTGGGTATCGCTGCGGGTTCCTTGGGCTGCTGCATCTGGAGATCATCCAGGAGCGGCTCTCGCGCGAGTTCGATCTCAATCTGATCGCGACGGCACCTTCCGTCGTTTATAAGATTTTCAAGACCAACGGCGAGATGGAGGAGTTGCACAACCCCTCCGACATGCCCGATGGCTCAATTATCGATCATATCGAGGAGCCCTGGATTCGCGCCACCATTATGGTGCCCGACGACTACCTCGGCGCGGTGCTGACGCTGTGCAATGAGCGGCGCGGGCAGCAGGCGGATCTTACCTATGTCGGCAACCGGGCAATGGCGGTGTACCGCTTGCCGCTCAACGAGGTGGTGTTCGATTTTTACGACCGGTTGAAGTCGATCAGCCGGGGGTATGCCAGTTTCGACTATCAGATCGAGGATTATCAGGAGGCTGATCTTGTCAAGATCTCCATCCTTGTCAATCTCGAGCCGGTGGATGCGCTCTCGTTCATCGCCCACCGGGCGGCGGCGGAGTCGCGCGGGCGGGCGATTTGCGCCAAGCTCAAGGATCTTATCCCCAAGCAGCTGTTCAAAATCGCCATTCAGGCGGCGATCGGCTCGCGCGTCGTGGCGCGGGAGACGATCTCGGCGATGTCTAAGGATGTTACCGCCAAGTGCTATGGCGGCGATATTTCGCGCAAGCGCAAGCTGCTGGAAAAGCAAAAAGAGGGCA
>DAOMCN010000357.1:0-1933 GCA_035427885.1 Acidocella sp.
GTAGAATTTACCGTACTGGCGCTACTGGTTCTGACGTGCTCCCGAACTTGTATCCGGTCAGCTGGAGAGTCTTGCCCTTTCATGCTTGATGGTTGAAGTGATTGCAACATGGTTTGGGGCATGCCCCAAACCATGTTGTCTTGCGATTTCGGCGGGTGTTCTGCCGCCGAGTTTGGAATGGGGCCGGACCGTATTGTAGTCGAGCCGCCAGATGCTGAGCACCATCCGTGCATGGCGCAGAGAGGTGAACAGCGTTTCGTTGAGACATTCATCCCGCAGCTTGCCGTTGAAGCTTTCGCTGAAACCGTTCTGCTGTGGTTTGCCGGGCGCGATATAGTGCCAGGCAATACCACGCTCCTGCGACCAGCGCAGGATAGCCATCGAGGTCAGCTCGGTGCCGTTGTCGCTGACAATGCAGCGCGGCTGGCCACGGATTGCGATCGCCGCATCCAGCTCACGTCCCACACGGGCTCCCGAGAGCGATGTGTCGGCAACCAGGGCCACGCACTCCCTGCTGAACTGGTCGACCACCGCCAACACCCGAAAGCGCCGGCCGCAGACCAGCGCATCGGACACAAAGTCCAAAGCCCAGCACTGGTTTGGCCCTTGCGGTACGGCCAGAGGCGCCCGTGTGCCCAAAGCGCGCTTGCGGCCACCGCGGCGGCGCACCTTTAGCCCTTCCTCACGGTAAATCCGCAGCAGCTTCTTGTGGTTCGGCCGTAAGCCCTCGCGCGCCAGCAGGTAGCCTAACCGCCGATAACCAAAGCGGCGTCGCTCCGCTGCCAGCGCCCGCAGCCGAACCCGCAAAGGCCCGTCATCCGACCGACGGGACACATAGCGCGCCACCCGCCTCGCAATCCCAATCACCGTGCACGCCCGGCGCTCGCTCACCCCAAATGCCTTCTGGGCATGAACGACCGCATCCCGCTTAGCTCCGGGCGTTACCATTTTTTTGCCACGACATCTTTCAATATCGCGTTGTCCAACATGGCCTCCGCGAGGAGCTTCTTGAGCTTGGCGTTCTCATCCTCCAGCGCCTTCAGACGCTTGGCGTCAGAAACCTCAAGGCCGCCGTATTTTGACTTCCACTTATAAAAGGTGGCTTCCGAGATCCCGTGACGGCGACATATGTCCGCCGTCTTGGCCCCAGCCTCGGTCTCCTTCAAAACCCCAATAATCTGCTCTTCCGTGAATCTGCCGCCCTTCATAAGCCTGCCTCCGTAAAACAGACTCTACATCAAAACGGATACATTTTAGGGGAGCACGTCAGATCTGATCCTGGAAGAACGCTCGCACCCCGAACAGGGCTTCAGGGCCTGCCTCGGGATCGTCCGGCTGGTCAAAGCCTTTGGTCAGGCCCGGGTGGAGGCGGCAGCTGCAAGGGCACTGGAGATTGGCGCCCGCACCTTCGGCTCCGTCAAATCCATTCTGGACAACAACCTCGATCGCCAGGCCGCACCAAAACGGGCCGAGGATGGCCTGGCGATCCAGCACCGCAACATCCGAGGCTCCCGTTATTATCATTGAAAGGATCATCATCGTGCTCACCCATCCAACCTACGACCAGCTCAACCAGTTGGGGCTGTTCGGCATGGCCAAAGCGTTCGTCGATACAGAAGCATCGGCGCAGGCGGACGCGCTCACCCACCCGGAATGGCTGGGCCTTCTGCTCGGCCGGGAGATGGCTTACCGGCAAGACAAAAGACTCGCTGGCAGGCTACGGCATGCAAAGCTTCGCCAGCAGGCGCTGGTCGAGGATGTCGATTACCGCGCCGTCCGTGGTCTCGACCGGCCGTTATTCCAGAAACTCGTAGCGGGAGACTGGATCGATGCGCATGATAATTTAGTGATCAACGGCCCAACCGGCGTGGGAAAGAGCTGGTTGGCCTGCGCGCTCGGCCACAAATCCTGCCGCGACAATCGCTCCGTGCTC
>DAOMCN010000358.1:0-1919 GCA_035427885.1 Acidocella sp.
CAGCCTTCCCGTCCACCGCGACAAACAAAGCCGTCGCGCCACTGGCGAGCAGTTGCTCGGCTTTGTCCGCAAGCTCGCCCATTGCAACTTTATGCGCTGTTAGCCCGCATTTCTCACGGAATATAGGTGCATCTGGGGTCGGAATCTGAGAAAGTGTATGTGTAAGCATAACATTTTCAAAGACGGAGGAACCACCAGATGCCGACAGAGTGAAGCGCGCCTGTGCTGGAATTTACAGGATTAAATAACCGCTCCGTAGTGGCTGCCTTTGATGGCGGGGCAATTACCTCAGATGCGGGAGCCCTGCTGTTGGGGGAGACGGACCGGGCCATTGGGCTGGTTGCGCGGTTTGCGGCTTGTTTCGAGGACCGTCGGCGGCCTGACTTGATCGAACATGATGTCCGGACGCTGGTGATGCAGCGGGTATTTGGCATTGCCCTCGGCTACGAGGACCTGATCGACCATGATCATCTGCGGCACGACCCGGTGATGGCGGTACTGGCCGGCAAGCTGGAAGCCAGCCGCGCGGCTTGCGCACCGCTGGCTGGCAAGAGCACGCTGAACCGGCTGGAGCTGAGCCGACCCACGCCGTCGCGTTATCACAAGATCAGCCATGATGCGCTGGCCATCGAAAATCTGTTTGTCGATCTGTTCCTGGATGCGCACACTACCGCGCCGGCGCAGATTACGCTGGACCTGGACGCCACCGATGACCCGCTGCACGGCGACCAGGAGGGCCGGTTTTTCCACGCCTATTACGGGAATTATTGCTACCTGCCGCTGTATATTTTCTGCGGCAGGCATCTGCTGGCGGCCAAGCTGCGGCGCTCCAACATCGATGCCGCGGCGGGTGCGGTGGAGGAGGCCGCGCGGCTTGTGTCGGCGATCCGCAAGCGCTGGCCAAGGGTTCGGGTTCTGCTGCGCGCCGATAGCGGCTTTGCCCGCGACGCGCTGATGAGCTGGTGCGAGCAGAACCGGGTGGATTTTTTGTTTGGCCTGGCCCGCAACGTGCGGCTGGAGTCAGAGATCGCGGACGAGATCGAACAGGCCCGTGAGCTGAGCGATACGAGCGGCAAACCAGCCCGCGTTTTTCGGGATTTCTGCTGGTGTACGCTGGATAGTTGGAGCTGCGAGCGACGCGTTATCGGCAAGGCGGAGTGGACCGGCGATAAAGCCAATCCGCGCTTCATCGTCACCTCGCTGACGAAAAAAGAGGGTAACGGCCAATATCTCTACGAGGCGATCTACTGTGCTCGCGGCGAGATGGAAAACCGCATCAAGGAATGCCAGCTCGATTTGTTCGCCGACCGCACCTCCGCCAATACCATGCGCGCCAACCAGTTGCGCCTGTGGTTCGCCTCGATGGCCTACGTGTTGCTCTGCGCGCTGCGCAGGATCGGCCTTGCCCACACCCAGTTCGCGCAGGCCACCTGCGCCACCATCCGACTGAAGCTACTGAAAATCGGCGCCCTGGTCAGGGTCAGTGTCCGGCGCATCAAATTCGCCATGGCCTCGGCCTATCCCTGGCAACACGAATTCGTCCATGCACACCGATTGCTCATGCGCCAAGCCGCCTGATACGAACCAGACACCTCAATCAAATACCTCAAACCAACGCTGCAACCCGCGGCGACGGAACCGCTATTCTAAAAATTCGCCAAAACCACCTGTAGGCAAGACCCAGCGGTAAACCCAACCAAAACAACAAACAAAATTACGCCAGAAAATGACTACCGTGAGAAATGCGGGCTAGTGCTCTTTCCTGCGGTCAGGCTTGGCACAGCGCCGCCATTGTTAACCTGCAAATTCTGCGCCCCGCTCTGGTCGAGCAGCATGGTCCCGCCCGCCGTCACAATCACCGAACCATTGGGCTGCGGCAGCGCATTCACCGCAATCAGGCCGGAGAGCCCGTTCAGCGC
>DAOMCN010000359.1:0-1858 GCA_035427885.1 Acidocella sp.
CGGACGCGCTGTTTGAGGGCTCAAACGTGCCGGTATCGCTGCAAGCCGCCATCCCCGATAATCGTCGAAATACCGGTCGGCGATGGTGATCGCCTGGATGCACGCAACTCCGCCCGGGTTAAGCCGCTCATGCAAGGTACGGAAATACACGGGCCAATAATCCTGGCCAACTGCCTCGATCATTTCAACAGAGGCGATCGCGTTGAAACTCCCTTGCACATCGCGATAATCCTGGAGCCTCAGCGTCACCTTATCAGCGAGCCCGGCTTGTGCGATGCGTGCTTGCCCATAAGCGAGTTGTTCACGTGAGAGCGTAATCCCTACGACCTCGGCGCCGAACTCCGCCGCCGCAATTTGCGCAAACCCCCCCCAGCCACAGCCGATTTCCAGCAGACGTCGCCCAGGCGACAATTGAAGCTGTGTGCAGATCCGCCGTATTTTCGCGCGTTGCACTTCTTCCAGGCTGGGCGTGTCCTGGTGAAAAATTCCTGCGGAATAGGTCATCGTCGGGTCGAGCCAGAGCGCGTAGAAATCATTTCCGAGATCGTAATGGTCTGAGATGTTGCGTTTCGCGCCGCTACGGCTGTTGGGCCGCAGGCGATGCATCAGGCGCGAGAGCAGGCGCATCCAGGGCTTGCCGCTGATCAGTCCATCCCAACTGGCCTCATTCGCCGCGCCAAGGAGCAGCATCTCTGTCACATCGGGGCTGTCCCACCAGCCCTTGAGGTAGGCTTCGGAAAACCCAAGACTGCCGCCGAAAAGGGTCCGGGTGATCACGCGCGAATCATGAATGATTAGCGTCGCCGTGGGGCCTGGCTCTGTCCCGTGGAACCGATGTACGCTCCCGCCCGGCAGTTCGAGGGTGAGGCTGCCCGCACGCAACAGCCGACCAAGGCGCAGCCCGAGTTGCAATTTCTTGTCGCGCAAGGGTGCCTGAAACCCAAGATCCACGACCGATGACTCACTCATTACCGCCCCTCCACGAGCGCAACGGGTTGCTCTCGCACGCTATAATTAAACCTGTTCCTTCATTATACGTTTCAGCGGCTTTTTGGATGTGGGGGGGGAAAAAATATTTATCGCTCCGGCGTCCAGCCAGGGGGCTGACGAAGTTTCCGCCGCGCCCCATATAAAGCGGATGCGCAGAATTATCCCTTATCTCGTGACCTTATTGGCGATGTTGATGCTCGATGCAATCTGGCTCAGCCTGACCTCGCAGCCGCTTTACCGTGCCCAGCTCGCGGGTATTCTAGCGCCTGGTTTTCGCCCACTCCCGGCGATCAGCTTTTACCTGGTGCAAACACTCGGCGTTCAGATCTTTGTCGTTTGGCGCGCGCGCCGCTGGCCAGAGGTTTTTGCCCTTGGCGCCGCCTTCGGAATCTTTACCTACGCCACCTATGACCTGACCAATTGGGCGACTCTGAAGGGCTGGAGCTTGGGGTTAAGCATGGTGGACATGCTCTGGGGCGGCGTCCTGACCAGCTTTGCCGCTGCGGCTGGTTTCGCCGCGGCCAGACGCAATCACTCGTCGCACGCTTTCCAGAATACATAGACGAGGACAAAGCTGATTGAAAAAACGGAAATTTCGTTGAGAAGCTGAAGCGAATGATATTGGGCGGGCGAATAAAGCGCAGGCGGCGCCGGAAAATGCCTGTGCAGCAGGACAAATAACGCGCCGGGCAAGGCGGAAAGAATAGCCATCGGCACAAACTCGCCACGGCGGAAACTTAAGAGCGCTAGGCCAGTGCATGGCAGTAGAAACAGCGCCGTGCCCGAGGCTTCGCCGAGCAACCAGGTCACATAAGTGGAATTGATCGTCGCAACGGTGCAGAGCCACGCGCGGCCCAAAATTCCATGC
>DAOMCN010000360.1:0-1838 GCA_035427885.1 Acidocella sp.
ATGGCCGCCAGGCAGATCAGGATATATGTTAGCCTGGCGCTGATTTTGCGGCGTGTCACCTCGATCAAGCTTCCAGAACCGCTGATCGCATCCGCGATCGCGGCGCTGAACTGGCTCAACACCGCTGTCAGCACAAGCGGATAGGTCAGCCAAAACGCGACGATCCCGGCGAGATGCATCAGCGCATCGGCTTGCGCCTGTTTCGGCAGAAACTGCATCAGCGGCGTCGCCAAACCGACTAGCAGCAAATAGACGAGCGATGACACGATCTGCGCGTCCCGCGCCGCGCGCACCCGTGCTTGCGCATCGAACTGGTCGCCCAGATAACGGGTCGTCTCGAACCCTTGCACGACGATCAACGTACCCGCCAGCACCGTGATCATGTGCCAGTAGCCGCCCTTTTGCGGGAATGCCGGCAGAACGAGGTGGCCGCTGGTGAGCGCGTGGATGTCATAGACGCCAAATGCGCAGATCAGCACGATGATGATGAGGACGGTGGTGCCCAGCGCCCATTTTTTGCCGGCCTCCAGCGCGGTAAGACCTTTCGTCAGCGCCATGAGCAGGACCAGACCAATCACCGCCGTGGTCAACAACCGCTCATCAAAGTTGCTCTTAACGTTAAAAAATCCTAACGCGTAGGAGGCCAGGATACGCACATAGAGCGCGACCGAAATCACATAAGCCGCGATCAACGCAGCCTGTGCCACGGTCGAGAAGATCGTGATCAGGCGGGGAGGATTTTCTTGCTGCAGCACCGGCTCGGCATGCCGGATGTTGTAGCGCACAACCATGCCGACCGAGAAAGCCAGCGCACAAACGCCCGCCATCGCAAAAACGGAGTACGGCCCGACGCTTTCGCCAAGGACCGAGACAATCACCAGAAATCCGCTGCCAAAGATGGAGGCAAGCGGTGTTGTCATCGTTTGTAAACGTTGGACCACAGCGTGCGAGCGCGACGCCGTTGCGTTTGGGCTCACCTGTCGGGACGCGGTCATGCAGAGACCGGTCCGCGACGTCTCCGTAACGCAGGCACAGCCTGCCCCGACCCCCCCTGGCTTCGCAACAGCGGAGAAAAGCTCGCCCTGATTCGCATGGTCGAGATATGAAAAATCATCCCGCGTTATCAAGGCACCGTCCACCGATCCGTGGCATTGCCCGGCGCGCGCGCGCGCTGGGAAGCTACCGGAGTTATGCGATCCTCGACGCGACCGGCTTTCCCGCGTTTCAGACAATGGACACTCTTTACGCTGCCTGGCCCGCCGAGCGTCAGCGTGGAGCGGGCCCGCATCCCATCGCGCCGGCGCGCCGGCGCTCCAGACTGATCGCGCCGATTGACAGGACCTGTGGGGTCCGGTATCCACCCGATTTATTGAGAATAATTCTCATTCGCATTTATGGAGACTCTCATGCGGCTTAAATTCCTTCTCACCAGCGCCTGCGCTCTCGGCGCGCTGACGGCGGCCCCTTCCTTCGCCGCCGAAACATTAACGCTCTACAGCGCGCAGCACGAGCAGGTGGTGGACATGCTGGCGAGCGCCTTCACGCGGCAAACCGGCATCAAGGTCCGGGTGCATGAGGGCGAAGGGCCCGAGATCGCCGCGCAGCTCTTGCAGGAGGGCCGGGATACGCCCGCCGACGTGTTCTTCACGGAAAATTCGCCGGAACTGAACCTGCTCGACGAGCACGCCCTGCTCGCCCCGGTGGATAAGACGATCTTGGCCGCCGTGCCGGCCGCGGTGGCCAGGGCGGCGGCGATGGCGAGGACGCGCTGGCGGGCGGTGTGCCAGGGGACCAGCGGCTCGGGGAGGCCGACCCGGACGGCGAAGCGGGCGGCCACG
>DAOMCN010000361.1:0-1807 GCA_035427885.1 Acidocella sp.
GTTTACCTGACGCGGGTCGGCATAAAGCTCGGCGCCGGGCAACGAGACCGCCAGGATCGTGCCATTGCGGTCGGTGATGTTGGCGCGACCGGGGGGCGGGGGCGTGACGTCGAGCACAGGTTGCATCGCCGCTAGCTGGGCCTGGCTTGGTAAAATCGGGTGGAGGATGGTTACATCCGTCAGCCGCAGAGCGAGTAGGCTGAACAATCCGGTCAACCCCACCGCGACCAGCAGCAGCCGACCACGCGCCTTTTCCACCGCGGCGCGCTGGTCCAACTCCGGCGAGGTGATCCGCACATGCTCCATCAGCGGCACGGCGCCACGCTCTGGCGCCCCCTTCCGGCGGGAAGGAGGTTCCGGGCCGGGCCGCAGGGTGAGTGTCAATTATCGCTCCCGCTCTGCGCCATGCCAAGCATCGAACCGCCGTTACCGCTGGGGAGCGGCGGCGCTTCGGGAGTAATCTGGGCGACGGCGCGGACACTCATCACCCGCGCGCCCATCGGCTCATGCTGTGGCACGGGCAGGGATTGCACAGCCAAAACGGAGGAACCTTCGTACGCGCGACGGTTCTCAGCAAAAAGATGCGTACCCGCCAGACGACGCGTTTGCGACCGGGAATGGTGGACCGCAGGCGCGTGAATGACACTCTCCACGCTCGCCAGATGTAGCGGCGAGGCAGGTTTGACCGCCACCAGCGCGCTCGGCGGGCGAACCACCTTCGGGGCAGAAAGCTTAACGGCAGGCGGGGCGGATGCCGGGTCGGCGCGGGCCACCTGTACTGCGCTGCTCTCGGAGGGCACCACCGGCGGCACCGCGTTCTCGGGGTTGCTCGCCGGAGCGGCACTACCGGGCGCAGGCAGGGCATTGCCCAGCGAAGCCAGCGTCACCAACTGGCTCGGTTGCATCGGCTGGAGGGTCGTGAACTGCGTGGCAAGCTGTTGCAGCCGCGAGGGGTCCGCTTCCAGCGCCCATTGCGCCTGCAGCACTCGGATACGCTGTTGATCCAACCGTGTTGCCTGCGCGGTGCTGGCGATTTCGTTATCGAGCACCTGGGCGTGTTGTTTCACAGCGAAGAGATACGCGCCAGAAAGCACAAACAAGACCGCGCTGATCAGGGTAAAGGGACGGATCATACCGCGAGCCTTTCCATGCCGCGCAATTTGGCGCTGCGGGCGCGCGGATTGGCGCGCGTCTCAAGGGTGCCAGCCAGGACCGGGCTGCCGGTCAGTAGGCAGAATTTGGGCTTTTCCTGCGCCAGCAGACCCAAGGGTGCGTGGCGCGACGCGCCCGGCACACGGCCCGAAGCCTGCGCAAAGAAGCGCTTCACGATGCGGTCCTCCAGCGAGTGGAAGCTCACCACCACTAAGCGTCCGCCGGGGGCCAGCATCGACGCCGCTTGTGACAGCGCCGCCTCAATATCGCCCAGTTCGTCATTCACCGCGATGCGCAGCGCCTGGAAACTTCTGGTGGCGGGATCGATGCCTGATTTATCGGGCCTCACAACACTCCGTATCACGTTAGCGAGATCCGCCGTTGTTGTAAATTTCTGTTCCCGGCGACGCTCAACAATTGCTTTTGCAATCCGCCGGGACGCTTTTTCTTCACCAAATTCATAGAGAATATCAGCAAGCTCGGATTCGGGTACATTATTCGCCAAGCGCTCCGCGGTCATGTCGGAACTGCCCATCTGCATATTTAACGGACCATCCTGGCGGAATGAAAAGCCGCGCACCGCATCGTCGATCTGGTACGAGGATACCCCGAGATCAAACACGGCGCCGTCGAGCTGCGCAACACCGTGCGCGCC
>DAOMCN010000362.1:0-1790 GCA_035427885.1 Acidocella sp.
GCCGGGAAAGCGATCCCCGAACCCGGATCAACGAACACCAGATTGTCCTTGACCTCCAGCACGCCCGGCGCATTCTCGGCGATCACGACCACCGCCTGTCGCTCCTCATCGCTGAAGATGGTGCCTTCGAGTGTTACCACCTTGTCCTTGACATCGACGCGAATGCCCGACTTCGGTGCCCAATGCGCATTCGTCATCTCGGCATTGATATAGCTGGTGATTTCGGCGTCGGTGCTGTTGCCCGCGAGCTTGATCAGCTTGCCCGCGAGCACACGCAGCAGATCGGAGCGGCTGACCATGCCGACCAGCTTGCCATCCTGCGCCACCACCGGCAGACGCTTAATGCGCTTGTGCAGCATGAGCTTGGCCACCGCCTCAAGCTCCGTCTCCGGGCCGACAGAAATTGGCGTATGGGTCATCACCTCGCCTACATGCCGACCATGCGTGGTGACATAATCCGCCGCCACGCTGGAGGGGAACAAAAACGCCTTGAGCCATCCGGCCTGCTTGCCCTCGGTCGAAATCTCGGCACGGCGCAGCAGATCGCCCTCAGTAATAACGCCCACCAGCTTGCTATCCGCGTCGAGTACCGGCAACCCGCTGACCCGGTTGGCCAGCATGATCCGCACAGCATCCGCAACCGTGGTGGACGGTTGAACGGAGACAATATTCTTGCTCATCAGAGCCGCAACCTGCATGGCTTCCTCCTCATCGATGCCTTTTATTACTTGTGCTTTACGCTCGCGGACAACACCATGACGCAGATCAAACTGCGTCGGCGATATCCGAGAGGCCCTTGGGCTTCAGCAAAATGATTTCATGGATACTGGGCACGTCAATCATCCCCTCGCGCTTAAGCTGGCCCAGCGAGCGCGAGACTGTCTCGATGGTCAGCCCAAGATAGTCTGCGAGATCCATGCGCGAGAGCGGAAGATGCAGTACGCTCCCCGGCTTGGGCAGCACGCCAACGCCGCAAACCTCCAACCGTTCGGCCCAGGAAAGTAGAAAACTTGCCACCCGCTCGACGGCGGTTTTGCGCCCCAGCAGCAGCATATGCTGCTGCGCGATAACCAGCTCATGCATGGCCGCGTCGAGCAATTTGCGTTCCAGTGCGGGGAACTCCTCAAACACCGCCATCAGGCTGATGCGGTTGAAGCGGCAGAGCTTCACCGAATCCATCGCCTCGGCGGAGAAAACATATTTATCGGACTGCGCCAACGCCAGAAAATATCCCGGCCCAGCAAAGCCGGTAATCTGACGGCGGCCATCGGGGAGCGACTTGAACAGCCGGACATTCCCCTGGTTGAGATTGAAGAAATAAGTCGCCTTGTCACCTTCCTCCATGAAAACATCGCCTGCGGCGACCGTGATCCGCTGCGCCACGCTGGAGAGAAAACCAAGATCCTCTTCGGTCAACACACCGCACATGCCGGTATGGCGCGCACCGCATTCATCACACCCGGAAGCATTCGCGCGCTGGGTCAGGTTGATGGTGACAGGACGGCGCAGCAGCGGAAGGTCGTTCATGGGTGCCATATGCCGTTATACACAGAATTAAAGAATTTGATCCACATCAAAACACCACGAACATTAATGATCAGGTAATGTTCAAAGGTGCTAAAAATGTCATCTTCTCGCAATGATCATCATATTATTCTGTTGAATATCAGCAAACTAATAACGCGCGACGATCGGGCGCTAATTTTAAACGATCTTCGGCTATCGCTTCAATCAAGGACCAAATTGGTCGGAGTGAGACGATTCGAACCTCCGGCCCCTGCGTTCCGAAC
>DAOMCN010000363.1:0-1776 GCA_035427885.1 Acidocella sp.
ACAGGCCGAGGATCACCGGGTCGCGCGGCTTGATGTTGCTGCTGTTCCAGTGCGAGCGGTCGCGGATCTTCTGGATCGTGTCTTTGGTCGTCCCGAGCAGCTTGACGATCTGCGGATCGGTCAGATGCGGGTAGTTGCGCAGGAGATAGGCGATCGCGTCCGGCCGGTCGTTGCGCTTGGCAACCGGGGTGTAGCGGCCGCCCTTGTTCTTTTTCGGATGCGGGTCGGCCGCCGCCAGCAGCTTCAGCCGGGCATCGGGATTGGCCTCGCAGCGCGCGATATCCTCGGCGGTGACCTGCTTGTTCGCCACCGGGTCGTAGCCGTTGATCCCCTGCGCAACCTCGCCATCCGCGATCGCCTGGATCTCGAGCGGATGCATGCCGCAGAAATCGGCGATCTGCGCGAAGGTCAGTGCGGTCTTGTCAATCAGCCAGACTGCGGTAGCCTTGGGCATCAGGGGTAGGGACATGATTCAAATACCTTTTGTCGTCGCAGGCCGCTGGGCCTGGAACGGTGAGTTTTCTCTGCTTGGCACCGCCAAGTCCACCTTGCGGGCGGTATGGAACCCGCGCTACCCTGCGGTCAAGATCGTTTTATGATAAATCCCGACGAAGATCTGCCCCGTGCGGCACGAAAATTGCTTACCCCTCCCCCGCTGGATTTGCTCGGCGTGGCTGAGCTGGAGGCCTATATCGGGGATCTGGAGCAGGAAATTCTTCGGGTAAAACAGGCCATTGCAGCCAAGCAGGCGCATCGTGACGCGGCCGCGGCGTTTTTTAAGGCGCCGCCGCGCGACTGAACGCCTCCGGCCCGATTCTCCGAAGCGAACGAAACATAAATTATTTCGTCATACCGGCCCTGCAGCATTACTATATGAGGAAACGGGGCGCTTCATGCCGCCAGGGAGAGCGACGATGCGGCTCGCGGTCGGCTTTGAACTCATCTACCGGTTTGTGCAGCCCACCCCCCTTTTATTAATGCTCAACGTCCATGCCAGCCGGACGGGCGACCTGCTGGTGCCCGATGTCACGACCATCGAACCGGCGACGCCGCTCCGGCATTACCATGATACGTTCGGCAATCTCTGCACCCGAGTCGTGGCACCGGCGGGGCGGGTGCGGATCGCCGCGGCGGCGACCGTGCAGGATTCCGACGCGCCGGACCCGGTTGCCCCCCAAGCCTGGCAGCACCCGGTCGAAGAACTGCCCGACGAGACGCTCGTCTTCCTGCTCGGCAGCCGGTACTGCGAGACCGACGAGCTGGCGCCGCTCGCCTGGGAATTATTCGGCCAGACGCCGCCCGGCTGGGCGCGGGTGCAGGCGGTCTCCGACTACGTGCATCAGCGCATCCGCTTCGACTATCAGGCGGCGCGGCCGACCCGCACGGCGCTGCAGGCCTATCACGAGCAGGTCGGCGTGTGCCGTGACTACGCGCAGCTCGCCATCGCCTTCTGCCGCTGCCTGAACATCCCGGCACGCTATTGCACGGGTTATCTCAGCGATCTCGGCGAGACCGACATCGTCATCCCGATGGATTTCTCCGGTTGGATGGAGGTCTATCTCGGCGGCGCCTGGCACGTCTTCGATCCGCGCAGCAACCGGCCAAGGCGCGGCCGCGTGCTGATCGGCCGCGGCCGCGACGCGACCGATGTGGCGATCAGCACGAGCTTCGGGCCGAATACGCTGGAGGGATTTACCGTTTGGACGCATGAGGCGGATTAGGGAAAAAGCAGCGATTTGTTGAAAAAAAGCGCGCAAAAAACTTTTGCTAAGCTGG
>DAOMCN010000364.1:0-1762 GCA_035427885.1 Acidocella sp.
ACGGCGCATGGCCTGACCCCGCGTGACGCGCAAAGGTTCTCCCTGTCCGCGTTCGTCCAGAATCTCACCCTCGTGCAAGGCTGGGGCTTTTCCACCCAAGGCGCCTGGGATTACCCCTCCTGGTCGGTCAGCACGGAATGGGCGGGTTATCTGCTCTTCCCGCTCCTCTGGTATGTCGTTTCGTATTGCGAAGCCCTCGTCTCCGCGCAAATTGTCATCGCGGCCATGACGTTGCTGGGGCTAATTGCCGTCCGCTATCACGGCAGCCTCAATCTGAATTTCGCCGACGGCCTGTTCCGGTTTTTCCCCGAATTCACCATCGGCATCGCCACGGCGCGCCTGGTCCCGCCCTTCGCCGACGCCGCCCCCCGGCGGACCCTCGCGATTATCGGCGCTGGCCTCGTTTTATTCTGCGGCCCGGTGAATTTCGATCTTATTTCCGTGGTCGGCCTCTGGCTCCTGCTTTTCGTCTTCACGATGCAGGCAGAGGCTGAAGCCCCCGCCATGCTGGGCAGCCGGGTGTTTTTACACCGTCTCGGCCTGCTGTCCTATTCGTTTTACATGAGCTTCGCCCTGGCCGAACTGCTGGTGAGCCAGTTTTTCCGCCATCAGGGCTGGGCGCCCGCGAGTCACGCCATGCTTTTCGCGGGCGCGATGCTGGCCATCACCTCGGTCCTTGCCGTACTGCTCAACCGCTTGATCGAACGCCCCTGCCGCCGCGCAGCCGATCATTGGTTGGCTGCTTCCACCCCCGCCTCGCTTTCCCTCGCAACAAAACCGCATTAAGCAGCGCAAGCTCATTTTGAAGGTCCCCGATGCGCCTCTCCCGAAGCCTAATTCCCACCCTGAAAGAAACCCCTGCCGAGGCCCAGATCGTCTCGCACCGCCTGATGCTACGCGCCGGCCTGGTGCGCCAGATGGCTTCGGGCATTTATGCTTGGCTGCCGGCTGGTCAGCGAGTCCTGAGCAAAATCTCGCAAATCGTGCGCGAGGAGCAGGATTGCGCCGGGGCGCAGGAATTGTTGATGCCGACGATCCAGAGCGCAGACCTCTGGCGTGAGAGCGGGCGCTACGACGCCTACGGTAAAGAGATGCTGCGCATCACCGACCGCCACGAGCGCGAACTCCTCTACGGACCGACCAACGAGGAAATGATCACCGTCCTTATGCGTGATTCCACCAAGAGTTACCGCGACCTGCCGCAGATGCTCTACCATATCCAGTGGAAATTCCGCGACGAAGTGCGCCCCCGCTTTGGCGTGCTCCGCGGGCGCGAATTTCTGATGAAGGACGCCTACAGCTTCGACCTCGACTACGCGGGCGCGCTGATCGCATACAAAAAGATGATGCTCGCCTACATGCGCACCTTCCAGCGCATGGGCATCACCGCCATCCCGATGCGCGCCGACACCGGCCAGATCGGCGGCGACCTCAGTCATGAATTCCACATTCTTGCACCCACCGGCGAGAGCGGCGTGTTCTACGACGCGGCGTTTGAGACCGGCGACGCTTTCGCCGCGACGGATATCGATGCCTTCTACGAGCAGATGACGACCATCTACGCCGCGACGGACGAGAAGCACGACCTCGACGCCTGGAGCAAAATCCCGGACGCGCGCAAGCGCGAGGGCAGGGGCATCGAAGTCGGTCAGATCTTCTATTTCGGCAAAAAATACTCCGAATCGATGAACTTTGGCGTCGTCGGTCCTGACGGAACCAAGATCTTCCCGGAAATGGGCAGCTACGGCATCGGCGTCTCCCG
>DAOMCN010000365.1:0-1724 GCA_035427885.1 Acidocella sp.
TGCTGCTGGCCATCAAGAAGACCATCGACGAGGACTATCGGCCGGGTCGCTTCCTTCTCACCGGCTCGGCGAACGTCCTGACCTTGCCGCGAGTCGCCGACAGCCTGGCCGGTCGGATGGAGACCATCCAGAGGCTGCCCGCCCGCAGCGCGTATGGCGCATTTCCATTTTTGCCGAGTCCTGCTTTCTTGTATTTTGAGATCATAGCCAGAGTTGGACGTTGAACACATCGCCTATGAACGTCATTCGCTTCGACACGGATGGTTATCCGCTTGATCAACGGGACGCGGCATGGCGCGAAGCGTTGCAGCGCCGCGGGGTTCGTTCGACCTTGGCGATTCCGGAGGTGGAGGGGAGCCTGCTTTCTCTGACCAGCCGGCAAGGATGCCAGTTTTTGCGCATCACCGCCGGGCCGCAAACGCTGTGCTGGAAGCAGACCGGGCGGAACCTTTGGCTGTGCGCTTTGTTAGACGGAGCCGCTGCGCTGCCGGACGGTACGGCGCTGCGGCCATCCGGGCTGTGGGTCGGCACGATGGCCGGGCCCTGCGTATTATCCTTTACCGAGCGCTTTCGTGTGCTGTTCGTCATTCTGCCGGCAAAAGGTCTGGACGACAGGCTGCGGCGTATGGACCTCGATAGCGGACAGGTTCTTCTCGCGCATGGAATGACCGAAGTTCTGGCAGGATTCCTAAGAGCCACCGCCGAAACGGTCGGCGACCTCGATCCGGCACGCTTGCATCCGCTCGAATTATCTCTCTCGGAGCTCCTCATCGGTGCCCTTACCGGGGCAGACACTTCGTCCGTGCCCCATGGCGCTGATCGGCGCCGGTCCACTTTCCAGCGGCTGATCGAGGAGATCGAGTCGCGGCTGCACGACGCCGATCTGAACCTGCAAAGCCTGGCTGACGCGGTCGGCATGTCCGTGCGCGCGGTGCAGAAGCTGTTTCAACGCGAAGCCCTGAGCTTCGCGCAATATGTTCGGCGGCGCCGGTTGCAGCATGCCGCTCAGGATCTGCTCGACCCGCAGCAAACCAAGCTGCTGGTCGCGGAAATCGGCTTTCGCTGGGGTTTCTCCGACCCCGCGCATTTTTCGCGCGCGTTCCGGGAACAATACGGCATGACACCCAGCGCGTTCCGCGACCAGAATATGCGTCCCGCCGAGCGCAGCCCGGGCGATATCACCCGCGGCCGGCCGATGATGTCCCTTTCATCCCGGCGCGAGCGCACCCGGGAGGCGGATGATGGAGATGAGGACCATCCCGCCACGACGGCGCTGCGGGCGGAGCAGGTCATCCACCACAAGGTCCCGCTCAATCCCAGCACCATGCATTGGGGGTATTTCAGCAAATTCCTGCCGCCTATTCTGACCGTGAATTCCGGGGATATCGTGACGATCGAAACCCTCACCCAGCACGCCACGGATGATTGGGCGCGGATGGTGGCGGGCGATCCGGCGGCTGAGAAGGCGATGGCGTGGACCCAGGACCACAAGGGCATCGATCGCCGCGGTGCCGGACCGATGGATGCTTCCATTTATGGGCGCGGTGCCGGCGAGGGGTTTGGCGTGCATATCTGCACCGGGCCGGTAGAGGTGGCGGGCGCCTCACCGGGGGATATTCTCGAAATCGAAATACTGGACATCGTGCCGCGCCCCAGCCGGGCGCCTGAATTCGCCGGACGCAGCTTCGGCAGCAATGGCGCGGTTTGGTGGGGTTATCACTACA
>DAOMCN010000366.1:0-1712 GCA_035427885.1 Acidocella sp.
ATCGTCATGCCGCCCCAAAACCGCCCGCCACCTTCTGGCCCATTGCTGCCGTACACTCATTTATGCGACTGCGCCGCCTGCGCCCTCGTTCCCAACAATTTCATTATCCCCCCGCCCCCATTCAGCCTATGCTGCACCCAAAGCGGGGTGCAAAAAATGGAACTCACCTTCAATACCAACCCGATGTCGCGCGGGCGCATCGTGCGCTGGATGCTGGAGGAGGTTGGGCGGCCCTACCGAGATCCTGAGCTATGGCGGGGCGATGAAGGGGGTCAACAAAGCGCGGTGAATCCGGTGGGCAATCGGCCGCCGCTGCGGCGGGATCCGCCATGGCGACCCGCAACGCCGGCAGCTCCCTGACGGCCAGTCATTCGAATTAACAGTATCGGACGGGGCGCCGATGCAAGCCGTCTGCGGCTGCGCGATCCGGGCTAAAACTCGCCGGCCCACCGCAACGCGTCCACGCTCAGCCGATTGAACACGTCAAGGTTGTGCAACCCCAACCTACCCATCAGCGCCGACACCGCCTGCGAATCGCAGCGTTCGTTGGCCTCCACCAGCCGCAACATGCCGCCCAGCTGGCCCGCGCGATCGAGCAGCGCGAGCCGCACCGTGTCGTCGAGATTGAGAAATTCGATGATATTCCCGAGCGGCTGGGCGAACAGAACGTCGATCAGGCTGAGCATTCCGGTCATGAAGGCGCGCGGCTGTTCGTCCGACAGTCCCAGCAACTGGGCCAGGTTTTCCATGAGCCGGCCGCGCGTGATCGCGATTTGCGCCAACGGGCTAGATGTCACACCGCCATCTCCGGCCTGCGCGAACATCAGTATCTGCACGAGGCGACCGAGCTGCACACGCCCCAGCACCTGCACAGCCTGCCGCACGCTCAAAATCTTCCGCTTTGCGCTCACCGCCACGGAATTGGCGGTACGCAAAAGCCTCACCGTGACGTCAGGGGCATGTTTGAGGGCAAGCTCCAACTCTTCGATCTCAGCATCTGCGTTGGCCAGCGCGAAAATCTTCAAAAGCACGAGCGATGACGGCCGCATCGTCCTACCTTCGAGGATTTCGGGACGCGCGAAAAAATAGCCTTGAAAATAGTTGAACCCGGCGTCGTAACAGACTTCGCACTGCGCGCTATTCTCGATTTTTTCAGCGAGCAGTTCCCCGCCAAAGCCCTGCAGCTTGCCTGCAAGGGCTCGGATTTCCCCATCGGCCATGCCTTGCACATCGATCTTCACGATATCCGCGTAGGGAATCAGCGCGGTCGTGCCTTGATCGGCCGCCTTGATGTCATCGAGCGCCAGGCGGAACCCGGCGCGCTTCAGATGTTCGCAGCGCGTCACCAGCTCCGGCGTTACCTCGATCGACTCGAGCAATTCCAGCACCACCCGCTCCTTCGGCAGCGCCTCGACCATCTCGCTCATCAGCATGCCGCTGGAGAGATTGATGAAGCCCTGCTTGTTGCCGAGCGCCCCCTCCATTCCAAGATCAAAAAAGGCGTGCTGGATCACCGCGGCGCTGGCCTCCAGATCATCGAGGATCGTCGCCTGGTTGGTCTTGCTGGCACGAAACAGCAGCTCATAGGCGACGAGCTCGCGCTTGCGGTCCATGATCGGTTGTCGCCCGAGAAAAAATGCAGTGGTCGGCATGCTGCGCTACGACTCCTCGAGAGACTATCCCGTAGAATGAAATTAAATTATGTTAATTTA
>DAOMCN010000367.1:0-1693 GCA_035427885.1 Acidocella sp.
ATCGGAAGAGCGCTCAACCGCGTTTAAGACTGGAGTGGCCTCAACATGCCTTTCTTAGGCGACCGGAGTAGCAACGACCAGTTCCTGAGGAAGGTTGGTTGGTTCAATCGCATGAAAATCGATATGCTGGCTTACAATCAAATCGCAGAAGGCCTCTTATCGGAGCACCCCGCCGCACGACACCGCATGCGCCGCAAAATATTTGAAACCCATATCATCGCCGGAGTCATAAATGCCAGGACGGGAGTGGCATCGATCCCGGACGTTTAGCGAGCGACAAAATTTCTCTACGTAAAATACAAAGACTTCCCCGCCTTCTGGCGTGTCGCCCTTCCGGTTCTGTTCTCGCCCAACTGGCTCCTTCCTGTGGCACGCAACGGCTACCAACGCCACGCCGCCGCCTCCAGCGCTACCGGGCCAGGCAATTGCAATCCTCCCGCAGCGCGCTCACCTGACCCATAGAGCGCGGCTCTGGTGCGCCGGGCGTATTGCACCTCGCCATTAAACCAATGGCCTTTGGCATGACCGCAGCGCCCCTGTGCTGGACGTTACTGCATTGATCGTGCTGGGGCCGTTTGGCCGGAGACGGCCGAACGGGTAGAAGTGCGCCATGTCATACGCCGCAGCGCTGCCGGGACGCAGAAAAATCCCGCCTGAAGCCGTTCTGATCATCATCACCGTGGTCTGGGGCTTCACCTTCCTCATCATCAAGACTGGCCTCGCGCAGGGCGGTGCGTTGGCGCTCGTTGGCTTGCGCTTTGCCATCGGCGCAGCGCTACTGAGTGCCATCGCCCGCCCCGCCTGGCCCAGGACGCATGAGTGGCGCGCAGGATTTCTCATTGGTGCGTCGCTCTTTGCCGGATACGGGTTGCAGGCGCAGGGGCTCATCACCATCCCCTCCAGCCGCTCCGGTTTTTTTACCGCGCTCTACGTACCTCTGGTGCCGCTGCTACAGTTCATGTTCCTGGGCAAGCGCCCCAGCGCCAGCGGGCTGCTCGGGCTGATCATGGCATTCTTGGGCTTGGTGCTACTCTCCCACCCGGACGGGCTGCGCCTCCATCTCGCCACCGGCGATGTGTTGACCATCTTCTGCGCGCTGGCCTGCGCCATCGAGATCATTCTTCTCGGACGCTTCGCCCCCGATTGCGACCCGCAGCGCCTGGCGGTGGTGCAAATGACCGTGGTGGCACTCCTCAGCCTGGGCACCGGCATTGTTGGCGGCGCTGTCGTGCCGTGGCACTACCCACCGTTCCTCGCCGCCGTCGCGGCGCTGGGAGTGGCGACGGCGCTGATCATGTTTGGCCAGACCTGGGGACAAGCGCGCGTGCCGGCACTGCGTGCCACCGTGATCTACGCGATGGAGCCGGTCTGGGCGGGCATGGTCGGGGCGGTCGCGGGAGATCCGATGGACGCGGCAACACTCGCCGGGGCGGGAATGATCCTGGCCGGATTGCTGGTCGAACCGGCGTGGAATTTCATGCGTGCTACCCGCGGCGCGGCGTAAATACAAAAAGGCCTGGCGGAGCTTTTGGCTCCAACCAGGCCTTTTCCCACCGCGCCAGGTGGGTGGCTTTACTTCGGATAAAGCCGCCCACCTGGTGTTGTGCGCTCAGGGAAACTTCTTGCGGGTGTACGCGTAGGCCACCAGGTAGAAGCCGAGATAGAGCACCGGAATAAAGAGGACCAAGCCTTC
>DAOMCN010000368.1:0-1606 GCA_035427885.1 Acidocella sp.
ATCTGCCCCGATGTAATCCCCGACGCCGCGAACATGACATCGCACTTGGCCATCTCGATCAGCGCATAAATCCGGTTCGGATCGATAATCCCCATGCCCCGCGCCCGGGCGATCTGCGCCTCGTCCTCGAAGAGCAGCCGCCCCTGCATCTGCCCGCCGAGACAGCGCAGCGCCGCCGCCGCGAGGACGCCCTCCGGCGCGCCGCCCGAGCCGAGATAAAGATCGATCCCGCTCCCCGCCTGCGCCGCCGCGATCACCCCCGCGACATCGCCCTCGCCCAGTAGCGTGATCCGCGCCCCGGCCTCGCGGCAATGGGCGATGATCTCCGCGTGGCGCTCGCGCTCCAGGATGCAGACCATCAGCTCGGAAACATCAACCTTCATGGCCTGTGCGAGATTTTTCAAATTCTCCGCAACCGGCGCGCCAAGCCCGACGACGCCCTCCGGCAGCCCCGGCCCGACGGCGATCTTGTCCATATAGACATCCGGCGCATGCAGAAAATTCCCTCGCTCGGCCAGCGCCACGACGGCGAGCGCATTGGGCGCGCCCTTGGCGGCAATCGAAGTGCCTTCCAGCGGATCGACGGCAATATCCATCGCCGGCCCGCCACAGCCAACCTTCTCGCCGATATAGAGCATCGGCGCCTCATCCATCTCCCCCTCGCCGATCACCACAGTGCCCGAGATGGCGACAGTATCAAACGCTTTGCGCATGGCTTCCACCGCCGCGCCATCGGCCTCGTTCTTCTCGCCCCGGCCAATCCAGTGCGAGGCCGCAATCGCCGCGGCCTCGGTCACCCGCACCAGCTCCAGCGCCAGATTGCGGTCGAATAGGGTATTGCCTGTCTGGCTCATGCTGTTTTGTCCTTTTTCGGGGTATTCATCAGATGTGCGATCAGCCCGGCGGTGGAAGCGTCGAGCGGCAGTTCTCCGCTGCCCGAGACCACCGGCAGCAGCGCCGTCGCCAGTTCCTTACCGAGTTCCACGCCCCATTGGTCAAAGGCATTAATGTTCCAGATCGCCGCCTCGACAAAAATCCGGTGCTCATAGAGCGCGATCAGCCGTCCCAGCATGGCCGGATCGAGCTGGCGATAGGCGAGCGTGACCGAAGGCCGGTTGCCCGGAAACACCCGATGCGGATTGCCCTTCGCTTCCTCCAGCGTGCGCCCGAGCATGAGCGCCTGCGCCTGCGCAAGACAGTTGGCGATGAGCAACTCGTGATGCACGCGCATCTCCGCCTCATGCCCCTGTGCTGCAATGAGGAATTCGCAGGGAATAACGCTCGTACCCTGATGCAGCAGTTGATAGAACGCGTGCTGCCCGTTGGTCCCAGGCTCGCCAAACACCAGCGGCCCGGTGGCGTGTGTGACCGGCGTGCCGTCGCGCTGCACACTCTTGCCATTGGACTCCATATCGAGCTGCTGCAAATACGCCGGAAACCGCGCCAGCCGTTGGTCATACGGCAAGATCGCGCGCGCCGAATACCCGCAGACATCGCGGTGCCAGATGCCGATCAGCCCGAGCAGCACCGGCAGGTTTTCCGCCAGCGGCGCGTTGCGGAAATGCTCATCCATCTCCTGCGCGCCAGCTAGAAAGCGCTGAAAATT
>DAOMCN010000369.1:0-1583 GCA_035427885.1 Acidocella sp.
GAAGCGGCCGCCTTTTAAAATAAGCGGCACCAAAAATTTTGTTAGCTGGGTTATGGGCAATGGCGGCGCCATCACCCATAGCCCAGCGGAGCAAAGTCTTTTTGCTTCTTTTTCTTCAGAAAAAGAAGCGCTTGCTTCCCCTACTCAATCCGCCGCAGCGCCGCGTCCAGCCGCGCAACCTCGTCCGCGAAATTCTTCCGCCGGTCCTCGTTCTCCGCGATCACCGCCTCCGGCGCGCGCTGCACGAATTCCGCGTTGGCGAGCTTTTGCTCAACCTTCGCCAGCTCCGCGGCGGCCTTCGCGCGCGCCGCTTCGAGCCGTTTGCGCTCGGCGGCGAGGTCGATGATGCCCTCCAGCGGCAGGATGATCGTCGCCTCCCGCAGCACCGCCTGTGCCGCGTTGCGCGGTACGTCGCCCTCAAGCGGGCCGATCTCGCTCGCCCGCGCCATGCGGGAAATCGCCTCGAACCAGGTCTGCGCCCGCGCCAGGCTCTCCGGTGCCGCGTCCTTCAGCAGGATCGGCGATTTGATCGAGGGCGGCACGTTCATCTCCGAGCGCACGGTGCGCACGCCGGAAATCAGCTCGATCACCCAGGAAACCTCCGCACGCGCGGCCTCGGCCGCGTGCACCGCGACCAGTGCCGGCCAGTCCGCGCGGATCAGCGAGCCCGCCGGGCCGTAGCCGAAATGGTCCCACAGCGCCTCGGTCACGAAGGGCATCACCGGGTGCAGCAGGCGCAGCAGAATCCCCAGCACATGCGCGGCGACGGCGCGGGTTTCCGGCGCCAGGGTCTCATCGCCAAAGGCCGGCTTGGCGAACTCCAGGAACCAGTCGCAGAAATCGCCCCAGACGAACTGGTAGGCCGACTTGGCGTAGTCATCGACGCGATAGGCATCGAGCGACGCGCCGGCCTCGGCGACCGCGCGGTTGGCGGCATCCAGGATCCAGCGGTTGAGTGCCAGCTTAGCACGCACGGGATCGAAGGCCGGATCAGGTTTGCAGCCGTTCATCTCGCAGAAGCGTGCGGCGTTCCAGATTTTGGTGACGAAGCCGCGATTCGCCTCGACGATTTTCGGGCCGAGCTTGGCATCCCGCCCCGGCCCGGCCGCAGCCGCAACCGAATAACGCAGCGCGTCGGCGCCGTATTGCTCGATCAGCCCGATCGGATCGACGACATTGCCCTTGGATTTGGACATTTTCTGGCCGCGCTCGTCGCGCACCAGCCCGTGCATATAGACGTTCCGGAACGGCACCTCGCCCATGAAGTGCAGGCCCATCATCAGCATCCTGGCGACCCAGAAGAAGATGATGTCGAAGCCGGTCACCAACGTGTCGGTGGGATAGTATTTCTCCAGCTCGCGCGTGTTTTCCGGCCAGCCGAGGGTCGAGAACGGCCAGAGGGCCGAGGAGAACCAGGTATCCAGCACGTCCTCGTCCTGCACCAGCTTCACCCCCGGTCCGGCTTTCGCCTGCGCCTCGGCCTCGTTACGCCCGACATAGACGCCACCATCCGGCCCGTACCAGGCGGGAATGCGGTGGCCCCACCAGAGCTGGCGGGAGATGCACCAGGGCTGGATGTCGCG